>VFKJ01000270.1 GCA_009885595.1 Myxococcales bacterium
CATGACTCGGGGTCGCCGTGGGTTGCTAGTCCTTCGGCGTACAGCTCTTTCATCTGCTCCTCCATGCCGGTTTATCCCGGCGCTCCCTCTCCCCGACCCTCTCCCCCGCGGGGAGAGGGAGCTACAGGGGTGGCAGGTCGAGCGCCGCGCGGATCGACACCATCCGCACCACCGCCAGCGGCAGCCGGGGCGGCATCACCGACTCGAGGGCGCGCGGGTCGAAGCTCCCGCTGCGCACCACCGCGGGCCCACCGGGAATGAGCGGGTCGACCGCGGCCAGCTCCAGCAAGTGGGGGCGCCAGCCATCGGCGCACAGCTCGCTGATCACCGGCTCCCAGTGCTCCTGCTGCTGCTGCACCGCCCACCAGGCGAACTCCCACTCGGCCTCGGTCGGCAGCCGTTCCCCCCGCGCGGCGAGCAGCTCTCTTTGTTCCTCCACCACGTCGCGAAAGAAGATCCGCGGCTCGCCCTCGAGGGAGATCACCCGCTCCATCAGCAGGAACGGCGAGACCCGCACCTCGCGCGCCGGCCAGTACACCGTGGGATCGAACATCGTCAGCGGGTGCAGGGTTTGAAACGCGTCGATCGCCGCCAGTCGCTCGGGCGTGGCGCCCAGGGTGAGGGGCCCGCCGCAGAACAGCCGCCAGGTCTCGCCGCTGCGGGTGTCCCGAAACCGGGGCTGGGCTCCTGCAGAGACGAGCTCCAGCCATTCCGGGAGGCGCTCGAGGAGCTGATCGAGCAACACGCCTCGCTGCCGCTCGTCCAGCTGCGGCCACTCGAGCAGGCTCACGCGGCGCGCGCCGTCGCGTCACCCCAGTCGACGATCTGCCACCCGCGCTTGTGCGCGTGCCGACGGAGCCGGGGATCGGGGTTGACCGCGACGGGCTCCACGACCGCCTCCAGCACCGAGAGGTCGCTGTAGGAGTCCGTGTAGAAGGTGGACTCGTGCAGGGTCACGCCCAGCCGCTCCGCCTCGCCGCGGGCGTGGGGCAGCTTGCCGGGGCCGAAGCACACCCCGCCGATCACCCGCCCGGTGTGCGTCCCATCGGCCCCCACCTCGAGCCGGTTGCAGAGCACCCCGTCGAAGTGCAGCTCGTTGGCCACCAACTCAGCGAGGTAATTGCTCGACGAGGTCAGCATCACCAGCTTGCGGCCTTCCCGGCGGTGCTGCTCGATCGCCTCGAGGGCGCCGGGCCGGTAGGTGTGCCGCACCTCCTCCAGGAAGAAGCGCTCGGTGCGATCCTTGATCTGCGCGGAAGAGGTGCCGACCAGGTGCGAGACGGCCTCCGCCACCATCGCCTCGGCCGAGGCGAAGCCGAAGTGGTAGCGCGCCAGCCAGGCCATCGCGCGGATCGCCTTGCGCTTGCTGAGGTAGCCCAGCGCCATCTCACGGCGCACCCAGAGCGCCCCGGAGTTCACCGAGAGGATCGTCTTGTCGAGGTCGAAGAAGGCGATGCGCACGGCCAAGCCGACGGTAACGCGGCTGGGCCCCAGGTGCACTTCAGGCGGAACGCGGCGCGACCCAGGCCAGCGGCTGCGGCGGCGTGCTGCTGCTCGACTTCGGCGAGGACCAGGTCGGCGATTGGCTGTGATCGGTGGCCCGGTGCACGTCGACGGTGAAGAAGAAGGTGAAGCTCTGGCTCGCCATGGCCGGGCACTGTGCCCTCGCCACGCCAGCCCGCAAATTTTCGGACGCAGAAATATTTGCGGATCAGGAACAGGCCCTGCGCCCCTCGCAAGGCCCGCGCTCCTGGATCAGGTCGCGCAGATCATCTTGATGACGATCGCCTGATCGTCGGCCCGGCGACGGCACTGATTGCCGAACTGGACCTTGGCGGCGGTGCCTTCGTTGTTCCGGGAGAACTTCACGATGCCCTCATTGGCGAGGGTGCAGTTCTCGACCTCCCCCGTCTTGCGCGTGATGGCGAACTGCATCAGCCGCTCGTCAGGCACGTTCTTGATCTCGATCGTCTGCGCCACGGAAGCGAGCTGCGCGATGTTGATGAGCGTCTCGCGGAACGAGGTGCGGCAGATCGAGTCGAGGTTGACCAGGGTGGTGTCGAAGGCCTCGGCCATCGCCCGGTGACGGATACCGGCCTGGTTCGAGGTGGCGCAGTCGATGTTGCGCACCTGGCCGTTGTCGACGATCGCCATGGCCGCCTTGCTGTTGACGCTCACCGGGGCGATCGCCGTCCAGATCACTTCCTTGGCGGTGCCGTCCGCGTTCTTCAGGTCCTCGGTGAACATGCGGTGGTACTCGTTGACCGGGGTCAGCTGCAGCTCGTTGACGGTGCAGTCGGCGACGGCGCCGTTGTCACCCACGCTCACCAGCGGCGGGCGCACCGTCTCGCTGCAGTCGTCTTCGTCGGTCAGCACCACCACCAGCAGGCGCGCGCCCTCGCGCAGGAACTCCTTGTTGCCGCCCTGGGCCACCGGCGTGGTGATCAGCTCGGAAAGCAGCGCCAGCCGCACCGCCTCGAAGGGCGTCTCCTGGCCCGAGCCGCCGGTGCCCTGGCGCACCAGGCGCGAGAACTTGGGAATCAACTCGGGGTCGGTGCCCGAGAGGAAGCGCTCGGCGACCAGCGGCTCGAGATCGAGGCCGCCGTCAGCCAGCTGTACCGGCACCGGCCGCAGCTTTCCCGACTGCTTGGGGTAGCCCAGGAAGAAGGGCTGCCCGCCGAGGCGGCCATTCAAATAGATGGCGGTGGTCACCACGCCGACGTTGAACTCGGTGGGCACCCCGCCGCTGTTCTTGATCTCGTCGACGAAGGCGGTGAGCTCGCGGGCGACGGCTTCCTGCTCCTCCCGCATCGAGTTCGAGTTGTCGATGACGAAGAGAATGTCGAGCTTCGGGGGCTCGATCAGGGGGGGCGCCGACTGGCAGCTCCTGACGAGCACGAGGTTGGGGTCGGCGATCGGCGAAGGACAGCCGAAACAACCCTGGCAGCTCGCGACGAACACGAGGACGGCAAAGGCGAGGAGCGTGCGTGATTTCATGTGGTGATTTTCATCTTGCGAAAGCGGCCCAGGCGAACGCGCATCATGCACCGGACAATCAGCCGGGGCGAGGAACCGGAATTCCTCACGCAGCGGTTGCGATGCGACTTTTCGCTGCTACCCTCACCGAGTGTGAAACACCGCGGGCGGGCGTCCCCTCCCAACCCATTGAAAAGGCAGATCCCACACATGTCCGATGACAAGAAGAAGGCAGTCGGGGCGCAAGCGCTCCCGACGACG
Organism: Myxococcales bacterium; assembly: GCA_009885595.1. GTDB lineage: Bacteria > Myxococcota > Myxococcia > Myxococcales > Myxococcaceae > Archangium_A. The sequence goes on from VFKJ01000270.1 coordinate 3,238, forward strand.
ATGACGCCTCCGGGCGCCATCAACAAGGACGACATTCCCCAGGTCCTTCCCATTCTTCCGCTCCGTAACTCGGTTTTCTTTCCGGGCGGAGTGCTCCCCCTCGCCGTCGGACGCCAGAAGACCATCGCGCTCATCAAGGACGCTGTCCGTGATGACCAGGTGATCGGTGTCGTCACGCAGCGCAAGGCGGAGGAAGAAGATCCCGGCGCGACCGACCTCTACAACATGGGCACCGTGGCCCGCATCGTGAAGCTGCTGAAGATGGGCGAGGACAACTACTCGCTCGTCGTCCAGGGCCTCGCGCGCTTCCGCGTGATGGAGCTGGTGCAGGAATCGCCCTACCTCAAGGCGCGCATCGAGCCCGTCGACGACAAGACGGCGCCCGACAACGTCGAGATCGAGGCGCTCACCATCAACCTGAAGAAGCTGGCGCGTGAAGTGATCGAGATGATGCCCGAGCTGCCCGCGGCGGCCACCGAGCTCGTCGAGAGCATCACCCACCCCGGCCACCTCGCCGATCTGATCGCCGCCAACGTCGACGTGCCGATCGAAGAGAAGCAGGCGGTGCTCGAGACGGTCGACTTGAAGGCCCGCATGAAGCTGGTGCTCGAGCTGCTCAACCGCAAGCGCGAGATCCTCAAGCTCAGCAACAAGATCGACTCCGCCGTGAAGGGCGAGATGTCGAAGACCCAGCGCGAGTACTACCTGCGCCAGCAGCTCAAGGCGATCAAGGAAGAGCTCGGCGAGATGGGTGAGGACGAGGAAGAGCTCGATGAGCTCGGGGAGCGCCTGAAGAAGG
>VFKJ01001164.1 GCA_009885595.1 Myxococcales bacterium
CATGACTCGGGGTCGCCGTGGGTTGCTAGTCCTTCGGCGTACAGCTCTTTCATCTGCTCCTCCATGCCGGTTTATCCCGGCGCTCCCTCTCCCCGACCCTCTCCCCCGCAGGGGAGAGGGAGACAGGAGTTACACCTTGAGCGTGATGCCCTCGCGGGCGCCGAACACTTCCAGCTCCACGCCCAGCGCCGCGGCCCGCTCCTGGCACTCGAGCACCATCAGATCGACGTCGCGGTCGCTGTGCATCGGATCGTGGTGGGTGAGCGCCAGCTGCCGCACCCCCGCCTGCACCGCTAAATCCACCACCGTCGTCGCCCGCGGGTGACCCCAGCCGACCCGCTGCAGGTACTCCATGTCGGTGTACTGCGCGTCGGCGATGAGCAGGTCCGCGCCCTTCACCGCCGACACCAAATCATCCGGCAGCTCCCGCAGCGCCTCGGGATCGCGCAACACGATGTCCGGATCCACCAGCACCTGGTCGAGCTCGCTGTCCGTCGCGAACACCACGCTCTTGCGCCCGCTCTCCACCCGGAAGCCCATGCTCCCGCCCGGGTGCTTCTGACCGAAGCACTTCACCTTCACCTCGCCCGCCTTCACCGCCGTCCCCGAGAACGAGCGCGACACGATGTTCGCCCCCAGGTCCGAGAACCGCACCGGGAAGTACGCGTTCGCCATCTGCCCCGAGAGCAGCTGGTAGTTCTTGTCGTCTCCCTTGGGGCCGTACACGTACAGCGTGGTCGACTCCACGTACGCCGGCCCGAAGAACGGGAAGCCCTGAATGTGGTCCCAGTGCGGGTGCGACAGAAACAGGTGCACCGTCAGCTCTTTTTGACGCGAGCGCAGCAGGTGCACGCCCAGCTCCCGCATGCCGGTGCCGGCGTCGAACACCAGCAACGTCTCGCCCAGGCGCACCTCGACGCACGAGGTGTTGCCGCCATACCGCCGCGTGCGCGGACCAGGCGTGGGAATGGAGCCACGCACGCCCCAGAACCGCACGAGGAGATCGTCGCTCACTCAGGTCCCCTCGCGGTACGCGAGCACCACGTCGCCCAACTGCACCAGGTCTCCATCGCGCAGGATCGCCGCGTGCACCTTGAGCCCGTTGAGCACGATGCCGTTGCGGCTCTCCAGGTCCTCGATGGTGTACTCGCCCTCGTGCCGCGTGAGCTTCGCGTGCTGCCGGCTCACCTCTTCACTGTCGAGCTGCAGCGTCGCCTTCTCACCCCGCCCGAGGATCAGCTCGTTGGCGTCGAGCACGAACTTCTGCCCCGCCGCCGGACCCTCTTTCCCCTCCAGCAGGTGCGGCCGCTGCACCACCGGCCGGAAACCTTTGATCCGCACCGCGACCTGCGTGTGGAAGTCCTCGAACTCCGCCGTCTTCGGGGCCATGGGGAAACGAGCGTATACCGTCAGCCCTGCCCCATGAGCGTCTTCCTCGCCGTCGATCTCGATGAACCCACCCGCGCCCGGGCCGCCACGCTCATCGAGACGCACCGCGGCACGGTCGAGGCGGCGAAGTGGCTGCGCCTCGACAAGCTGCATTGCACCGTGTTGTTCCTCGGCAACCCCTCGGAGGAGCAGGTCGCGCAGTGGCTTCCCGCCGTCGATGCGCTCGCCGCGCGGCATCACCCGTTCTCGTTACGGCTTCAGGGCGCGGGCACCTTCGTCACGGCGCGCGCGCCTTCGGTGCTGTGGCTGGGCGTCGTGGGGGAAATTGACGCGCTCACGGGGTTGTATCGCGATGCGCTGGGCGTGTTCGGGGGCGAGGAGCGGGCGTTCGTGCCGCATGTCACGCTCGCTCGCGCTCGGGGGGCGGAGGCGTTTTCCGGGGTCAGTGAAGGGTTGAAGGAGTTCGCTTCTGCTGAGTTCAGGATTGAGGGGCTGTCGTTGTATTCGAGCAGCTCTGAGGTGTACCGGGTCGTTCATCGTGCGTCGTTTGGTTAGCCCCTCACCCCGACCCTCTCCCCCGCGGGGGAGAGGGAGACAGGGGGACAGTCTCCCGGCGACGGAGGTATGAAGTCGTCATGTTCACTCAAGAGATCAAGCGAGCGCGTTCGAAGCGGCCCCTCTACATCGCGATCGGGTTCATCGCGCTGATCGTCGTGATCGTCCTGATCGTCCCCATGCCCTTCACCGTGAAGAGCACCTTCGAGCTCGTGCCCGTCACCACCGTCGACGTCCTCGCGCCGCGAGCTGGCGCCATCGGAGAGGTCACCGTCGCGTCGGGCGGCGTGGTGGCCAAGGGCGCGGTGATCGCGAAGTACGACATCGCCGCCGCCGAGCAGCAGCTCCCCTCGCTGGAGAGAGAGGTCGAGAAGCTCGAGGCGCTTCCTCCCGTCGCCAGCCCGAACCCGAAGGCGAAGGCCGCGGTCACCAAGGCCGAGTCCGCCCTCGCGGCCGCCGACCTCGCGCTGGAGAAGGCGACCACCGCTGCCAAGGGCAAGCAGACGCCCGCCCTCGCCACCGCGAAGAAGAAGCAGGAGGCCGCCACCGCCGCGCTCGCCAAGGCCCGCGCCGCCATCGGGCTGACGAAGGAAGAACGCGAGGCGCAGCTCACCGCCGCCAAGAGCGCGCTCCAGGCCGCGAAGGCGCAGGTGGCCTCGGTGAACGTCTACGCCCCCGCTTCCGGCGTGCTGACCCTCGCCGGCCTGGAGCAAGGCAAGGAGGTGACGAAGGACGCCAAGGTCGGCCTCGTGGAGGACACCTCGAAGCTGAAGGCGATCGTCAAGATCCCCGCAGGCGAGACCATCGTCAAAGGCCAGGGCGTCGAGCTGGTGGTGCCGCAAGGCAAGTACCGCGTGCTGTTCGACGCCGACGCGAAGGGCGACGTCGCCGAGGCGATGTTCGACAACGCGAAGGGCGAGCTCACCTCGGGCCTGAAGGGCGAGGCGAACATCGAAGGCACGCAGCGCTCGATCGTCAGCCGGTGAAGAGCGCCAGCGCCTCTTCGAGGTGACGCGCCGCCGACGCGCTCATCGGCGCTCCCAGCTCGAAGTCTTCTCCCGGAATGGTGAGCAGCCACGCGCGAGGGGCAGCGCGCTGCTCCACCTGCTCGAAGGTGTGCAGCAGCGCCTGCGGAGAGAGCAGGTGCGTGGTGAAGCTCGCGTCCTTCGCGGCCTCCACCGGGCGCAGCTCGACGGCGGTGCCGACCGCGCCCGCATCCACGAAGTAGACGCGCTGGCGGTCGCGCAGGTCGAGGGCGTGCTCCACTTGCAGTTGGTAGTCGGTGAGCACCTCCAGCTCGCCGCGCGCGAGCTCGTTTGGGAAACGTGCTTCGAGGCGGCGCACGAACTCCGGGCCCAGCGCGTCGTCTCCGCGGGAGGGGTTGCCGAAACCGAACACCAGCACCGGGGCCGTCATCACAGTGGGCCCCTCACCCGGCGCTGCGCGCCCACCACCGCGCCTGTGGCGTCCAACACCTGCACCTGCAGCGGCATCTGGCCC
>VFKJ01001022.1 GCA_009885595.1 Myxococcales bacterium
ACGCAGAGGTGAGGCTCAAGAACCTCGAGGCGCTGGGCGCTGCCTTCCGAGGCTCGCCGATGGCGCGCGGAGCGGGAGCCGCGGCCCTCTCAGATGCCGATGCCCGCGTGCGGAACGTGGGCGCCGCGTTGACGCGAGCCTTCGCTCAGGGCGCGTAACCCACGCCCGATGGCGGTCGCTGATTACTCGAGCGTCGCGAGCAGCTCGCGGAGCTCTGCGTCGACGTCCTCGGGCCGCTCGACGGTGTCGGCGACCACCGCGAGCACCAGCGCCTGGTGCCGCTTCCTCAACCGATGGACGGCGACCTTGATCGCCCCCTCGCTCATGCCCAGCTGAAGTCCGAGCTCGGCGTACGGCGCACCGGGCTCACCCATGAGTGAGCCCTTCAGCGCATCGAAGAGCGCCAGCTTGCCCCCAGCGGCGTACTCGGCCCGCAACTTCTCGTGAGCCTGTTCGAGCAGCGACAGCGTCCAGCGACGCTCGTACAGCTTGTCCGCGGTGAGCTGATGCGAAGGCTCGACCTGGTACCGGCCTTCGGCGTCGGTCGCGTCGATGGAGAATTCGGTGAGCCCTCCGCCGCGCTTCTGCGCGCGCGCGTGAACTCGCGCGTTCACCGAAAAGTGTTTGAAGCAGGCCAGCAGCCACGTGCGAAACCGGCCGCGGCTGGGGTCCGCGCTGCTGAGATCGTTCTTCTCCAGGAGCTGAGCGAAGAAGCCCTGGGTCAGATCGGCCGCCTCGTCAGGGCTCGCAGAGCTCCTTCGAGCGAACGCGTACAGCGGGTACCAGTACAAACCGCACAGGGTGGAGAGCGCAGCCCGCGCGTCGGCGGTCGGCGCCTTCCCGGCCGCGAGGACCAGGCTCCAGCGGGTGGTGGCAAATTTCTTCGGCTGGTCCACGGGTCCCCCTGGCCGAGGTTAGTTGACCCACTCCAGGCGATCGCACCCGCGAATCGCGTCAGCCCTCTCCCCCTCAGGGGAGAGGGAGATTTCAGTGGGACGGTAATGTAGCCCCCCTTGAATGGGTCAGCCGAAAGTGGGAGATCCCGCCCGGGAGTTTCCACTTAACTGGAATTTGCCCCGGGGGACTTACGATGAAGCGAATCAGCCTGGTGTTGGCAGTGATGAGTTTTGCAGCGTGCTCGGAGCAGCAGCCCGCGGCCGCGAAGGTGCAGCGCTCGGCCCTCACGGTCAGCTTCGCTTCCGGCTCCCTCATCGTTCCGATGGACACCACCAGCCAGGACCTGGGGACGCTCAAGGCGTTCGGCCTGATCGATCGGCTGCTGCGCGTGAGCACGCC
>VFKJ01000434.1 GCA_009885595.1 Myxococcales bacterium
CGCGCCCGGGCCGAGCGCCAATAATCTCCCTCTCCCCTGCGGGGGAGAGGGTCGGGGAGAGGGCTTACCGCGCGGGACGCGCCCCATGCACCGGCTGTCCCTGCTGCACGCTCCCCGCGACCGCGGCGACGTCGAACATCAGCTGAAACAACGCGGGCACGACGACCACGGAAGCCTCGTATTGCTGCTGCTGCTGCGTCACCTCGGCACTCGTCGCGCCCACGTGCGTTTCGGTGCTGACGGCGACGGTCTCGAGGCGCGGCTGATACGGCTGCGACCAGGTCTCTTCGACGGCGACACCCGCGCGGAGCTGCGCGTCGCTCGGCTGAGCCCAGGTGGTCTGCGCGCGCAGGCTCACGTCGGAAGGCTGGGTCCATTCGGTGGGCGAGGTGGTCGAGGTGGTCGTCTCGGTGCTGACGCTGTGAGCGACGCCGGTACCGAGGCAGATGGGCGCGGTCTCCGCGGTGGAGACGGGGTTCATGGTGGCAACGCCTCCGCTGGCATGCGAGCCGCCGGCGCAAGTCCCACTGCCGCACGAAGGCGTGTTGGCCGTTCCAGCAACGGCGACGCCGCCACCGATCGACGCGCCCCCCGCGCACGTTCCGCTGCCGCACGAGGCTCCAGCAATCGCGACGCCTCCTTCCGCAGAAGAAGCGATTATCCCCTCACCCTGACCCTCTCCCCCGCGGGGGAGAGGGGAATGAGTGGCTTCCCACTGCGCGTAATGCGCCTGTCGGATGACCTCGGCCTGCGCGACGACCTCCGCCGAGACCTCGACCTTCCGCGACGCCCACGACGCGTAGTGCGCCTGCCGCCGCGCCTCGGCCTCGACCCGCGCCGCCGCGCGCCGAGCCGCGAGCTCCGGTCCACCGCGCCGCTCCAGCTCCGTCACCCATGCACGCTCATCAATCGACGGCACCAACGCCCCCTGCTCGACCGTGAACACCGCGCCCTCGCAGCTGCCCTCGAGGCCGGTCAACGTCACGTCGATCGGCCGCTCCCGCTCGAGCCCGAACCGGCGATCCGGATCCTCATTCGGGAAGCGGGCCTCGACGACCAGCGCACCGGTGGTCTGCGTGCTCCAGCTGAACGGCTCCAGCGCGAGCCCGCCCGCGTGCACCAGCGCCGTCCCCTTCAGCGCACCCGGCGACGCCACGGTCACCTTCACGTATTCGCCCCAGCGTGCCTGCAGCGGCACCTTCCGAAAGCCGATGGGCCCGCACACCACCGGCCCCTCCACTGCCTCGAGCTGTGCGTCAGCCGAGCGCAGGTGCGCCCAGGGAAAAGAGACGCACCCTGAAAACGCGAGCAGCACCAGGCCGAAGCGGAGCATGGGGTGATGTACGGAAGCGCACCCTCGAAAATTCAGCCCGCAAAACGAACGGCGCGAACCCCCCACAAGGTCCGCGCCGCTCCAATTTCCCCGCCCAGCTTCAGGGGGAGTGCTGCGTCAATTCGGCATGCCGTACTTGTCGGCCGCCACGTAAATCCGGAGGTGCATGTCGCCATCCACGGTGCTCACGGTGACCTCGGTGGTGCCGGTGCTCAGTCCCACGAAGGTCACCTGGCGGCCGCGCTGGCTCACCTCGAGCAGCGAAGGATTCTCGACCGTCACCTTCGACACGGGAGCGGGCATCGACAGCGTGGTCGTGTGACCAACAGGCATGTTGAGCTGCTTCGGGAGACCGGCGAAGGCCAGGGTCGACAGGGTGATCAGGGCGAGAATGGTGGGCCGCATGGCAAGACCCTGATCCACGCGCTGTGCCAGACGAAATCACCCCGCAGCTCAAGGGGTTGAAGGCAGTGCCCACTGCCCCGGGAAGCGCATGCGCAATCCACTGGAGCGCTCCTGCTCCACTTCA
>VFKJ01000967.1 GCA_009885595.1 Myxococcales bacterium
CGCGCCCCCGGGCAGCCTCGAGCATTGAGGACTGCTGGCAAGCCCTCTCCCTGACCCTCTCCCCCGCGGGGGAGAGGGGACTCCTGGATTAGACCCCGGAGACCTTCGCGGCGGCGCTGAGTTCCCAGGTGAAGGTGGTCGTCTTCGTGGAGTTCGCGCCCAGCTCTACCTCGAGCCGCGCGATGCCGTCCTTGGTGAGCGGCGTGTCTTTCGTCAGCACGTTGATCTCCACCTCCTTCACCTCGGAGACCGGCACCCGCTCTTCGATGATCAGCCTGGCCGGTTGCGAGCGGGTGTTCGACACGTGCAGCTGCACCTTCTTGGTGGTGGTGCGCCGGCCCGTCAGCCGCGCCTCCTCGATCTTCTCGTCGGTGTCGCGGATCACCTGCAGCCCGTCTTCGTTTCCGAACGACAGCTTCACCGTCTCCCCCGGCGCCGCGAACTTGAGCTGCGCGCGGCCCACCAACCCCGAGTCGCGAATCAGATCCACCGGCCCGGCCAAGAGCACCTGCCCGCTGCCGTTGGGGAAGCGCGAGAGCACGTAGACCAGGCTCGACAGCTCCGCCGGGCACACGCGCTCCACCACCGCCTTCGAGGTGAACGAGAACAACGCCACCCGGTGCGGCTGGCCGTCGGTGTGGATCGTGGTGGCGCCGGCCGCCGAGAGCAGCCGCGTCTCGCCGCCGTCGTCGAGGCCCGGCATCTCGGGCGTGCCGGTGGTCTCGCCCGCGGTCTGGATCAGCTCTTCGCGAATCGCCACGTCGACCACGCGCTTCTCGAGCTCCTGCTTCGCGCGAAGCATCAGCCGATCCTCGACCAGGCTCGGCGGCGAGGTGCCCAGCGTCGGCCGCGCGGTCGAGAAGAGCAGCTCGACCTGGTTCCATTCCTCACCGGTGCGCTGCCACACCACCGCCTCGGCCTCGACCTGCACCTGGTCGCCCGCGAGCGTCGCCCGGTACGCCGGCCGCCACACCGCGCAGGGCACCAGATAGCTGGCCCGCACCTGGGCCTCACCGGTGCCTTCGATCGTGAGCGCCAGTACGCACTCCACACGCTTGAGAGGCTGCTCGGCGGCGCCCAGCGCAGTGCGCGCTTCCTGGTGGCGCAGCTCGGTGAACGCGAGGGCCTCGCGCGCCAGGCGGCGCTCCTCGTCGAGCGCGAACTCCTTCACCGAGAGCTGCGAGAGCTGCGCCTTCCACTGCGCCAGATCCGCGTTCCCGAAGCCGGCCAGCTCCGAGATGGACCGCAGCAGGTCGGCCCGCGCCGCCGCGTACACCTGCGCGCGCGCGTCGAGCCGGGCCACCGTGTCCGCGCGCGACACCTTCTCCAGCTCGAGCGACTTCACCTTCGTGCGCAGCGCGCTCGCGTCGGTGGGGAGCCCGCCCTTCGGCTGCTCCTTCCAGCGGCGCTCGAACTTGGCGTCGATGAGCGTTCCGCCCTTGACCTCGAGCTTCAGCGAACGATCGACGGCCACCAGCGGCAGCCCTTCGATCTCCACCTTCGTCACGCCCGAGAGCGGAACCGTTCCGCGGCGCTCGACCTGGGCGCGGTCTTCCATCACGACGACCTTCTTCACCGGAAGGGTGGCCATGTTCAGTTCCTCCGGTTTCCGCCGACGAGCATCTTGTCGGCCGGCATGCGAATGGCGAACTGCGCGCTCAGCTTGAGGCTCTGACCCGCGGGCACCGTCACCCGCCAGCGGCGCGCGCCCTTGACGATCACCCCGTCGACCGGACCCTCGACCTTCTCCCAGGGCGGCGTGGAGCCCACCTCTTCGATCTTCAGATCCTTCTCACCCGCGTCGACGATCGGCACCCGCTCGCGCACCTCGACGAGCGCGGGCACCGAGAGCCGGTTGTTGAGCTCGACGTCCACGTCGTGCGGCAACACCGTGGAGCCGCCGAGGAAACCGCCGGTGGTCTCCTTGAACTGGGTCTTGCGCGCGACCTTGATCGACTCTTCGACGCCGAGGCCCAGGCGATGGGACTGCTCGGCGCCCGGGCCGATCGCCGGCAGTGAGGTGGTCATCAAGAACTCCTCGCCCGCGGTCACGTCCACCGGGCCTGGCAGCAGCGCGTGCGAGCTGCGGTTCGAGATGGTGAGCGTGCGGTAGACCTTCGGTTCGACCGACGGCACGCAGACGTACTCGGGCGTCAGCCCGACCGCGCACGACATCACCGGCACCAGCACCCACTTGCTCGTCGAGGGCACGTCGAGGCGCGCGCCGCACTCGTAGCGGTAGTCGAACGACTTCACCGAGGTGACGGGGTTGCACAGCGAGGGGAGCGAGAGGCCCACCACCGACATCGCGTCGCGCTGAGCGCGGCCGACGATCGCCAGCACCACGTCGATCTGCACGGAGAACCCGGCGACGAAGGCGAAGTCCCACTCCGAGGCCTGGGTCAGCTTGCCGCGCTGCGCGCCAGCCTCGGGCGCGGCCATCTGCAGCCGCGCGTAGTCGCCGAAGGCCGCGGCGAGCCCGGCCGCGGGTTCAGGCTCTTGCACCGAGCCGAAGCCGCCCTCGTCGAGCGCGGCGAGGTCGCCGGCGAATTCGTCACTCTCGGGCGCTTCCTGCTCCTCGAGCTCCATCGTCTGGCGCTGCAGAAACCCGCCAGGGCCGCCGCCTTTGGGCGCAGCCCGCGCCCGCATCGGGGCCGAGGCCGGCATCCGCATCGGCGCCGCAGACGCCATGGCCTCGGACGCCGAGCCCGTGGCCATCGTCATTCGCGGGGCCGGAGGGGGCGGCGGAGGAGGGAGCCCACCCAGGGAGCGCGACTTCTCCGCGCTGCCGTCCTTCTTCGACTTGCCCGGCTGGGGCTGGACGGAGGGAGGTGGCGGAGGAGGGAAGCCCGACATCGCCGAGTCGTACGCCTCGAACAGCGCCTCCAGCCCCGGCGGCGGCTCGCGCCAACCGGATCTCGCGGGCGTCTCTTGCCGGCGGCCGATCTTCAGCGCCTTCAGCTCGGGCATGTCGGCCCGCTGCGAGGAAGAGGCCGTGGACAGCGAGAGCCGCACGTCGCTCCAGTCCTCGCCCGTGTTCTGCGCCACCGAGGCCCGCATCTGCAGCGCGCCGTTGGTGAGCCCGCGCTCCAGCGTGAGCGAATAGCTGGGCACCCAGCGCGCCCCGGGCACGCGGTACTCGAGCTCCAACTCGAACGCCGCCGTCGGCGCTTCGGCGAGCGTCACCACCGCCACCCGCGAGAGCCGCGCGCGCTCAGCCCGCTTGCTGCTCGAGGCCTCCTGCATGCGACGCTGACGCAGCAGCTGCTCCTGCTTCGCGTCCTCGATCTCCTGCTCCAGCGCGCGGCGCTGCTCCAGGCGGCTGGCCAGCTCGGTCTCGGAGAACTCGCCCAGCGCCAGCATCGACTCCACCGGGGCGGGCCGGGGTGGCTCCCCGCGCTTGTGCTCGAGGAACGCGGGCCTGAGGTTGCGCAGCTCTTCGATCTCCGCGTGGAGCCGCTGCCGCACCAGCTCGAGCTTCGAGAGCTTCGCGCCCGCGGCTTCCCAGGCGCGCTGCTCGGCGGGCACGTCGACCTCTTCGGCGAGCTCCACGTCGTACTGGGGCCGCACGTCCACCACCCGCCCCCCGCCGGTGTGCACCCGGGCCCGAAGCGAGCCGGGCTCGAGGGACAGAGGCAACCCGCCCAGCCGCAGCTGGCGGTCAGGTCCGGCTGAGAGCTTCGCCAGGCGACGGCAGGTGGCGCCCTCGCGATACACGGTGACTGAATCGAGCGTCGAAGACAGAGAGCTCACACGACCTCCAATGGATGGAAACTGCAGGCTTCGAGGCTCGAACGCGCGGGCCCGCGAATCGGTGACAGGCAATCAGCAGGGCGGGGCACAGCGCAGGGTCCTGTCGGGCTGCGGCACGCATCGGCCAGAGATGCACTCGCCGTCTTCCTTGCAGACGCTCCCGGTGGTGCGCGAGGGCAGACGGCACTGCATCGTCACTTCCTTCTCGCAGAACCCGCTGGCGCAGGGGATTGCGACGGTGCGCGAGGCATCGACGCGGGTCGCGCACAGCTCCCCGGTCGCCGGAGGCCCCGCGCACACGCCCACGTCACCCGAGCCCGACGGCTTGCAATAGACCTGGAAGCCGGAGCAGTCCTGCTTGGAAGGCGTGCACGACTGCCCCCGCTCGGGCAGCACGGCGCACTGGCGGCTGGTCTGGTTGCACGAGAGCCCGGGCGCGCACTGATCGCCGATGAAGCTCCCGTAGATGGTGAGCGGACAGTTGAACTGCTCTCCGTCGGGCACGCGGCACGCACCCGGGGGAGGGGCGGAGCCGGGGAAGGTGGACCAGTTGAGATCGGCGCACACCAGCCCGGGCTTGCAGGACCAGTGGAAGTTGCACAGCGAGTTCTCGGGCACCGGCACGATGCACTTGCCCTCGAGCCCGTCGACGAAGGGCACCACGTCACACGCGAGGCCCGGCTCGCAGGGGCTCAAGCGCGCGAAGTCGACGCGGCAGCGCTCCCCCAGCTTGCGGCGCGGGCGGCAGCTGCCCAGGCAGATCAGATCGGGCTCGCACTCCGCGCTGCTGGTGCAGAGCTCGTCGACGGTCTTGAGGAAGGTGCACTTCGTCCCATCGCAGCGCAGCCCCGCGGTGCAGCCGATGCCGCACGGCTCGTCGAGCTTGCTGTAGTTGACGCAGGTGCCGCGGCACACGCCGTTGGGCTTCACGCAGAACGTCCCGGCGATGCACTCCACCGGCTGGTCGCAGATCTCCCCGGCGGGGAGCGCGCCCTGCACCAGGCCCGTCTGCAGGCGGCAGTCGGAGAAGGGCTGCACCACCTCGAGCGGATAGTCGGGCGGGAACGAGGGAGGGCACGCGCTCGAGGTGAGCCGCCGCTCGCACGAGTCGAGCTGGGCGACGTCGAACGAGGCGCGCTGCGCGTCGAACGACGGCTTGAGCGTCTCGTACTCCGCCAGGCAGGAGGCCTGGGCCTGGTCGAAACACTCTGCGCGCGTCAGCCGGGTGTAGGCCGGGTAGCAGCGCAGCCGAAGCTCACAGCTGGCGGTGGCGATGCGGGTGCAGACCTCGATCGCGGACACCTCGACGCCCGCATCCACGCCCGCATCGATCACCGGCGTCGGCGGAGGAGGGCACCCGAGAGTGAGGACAGCCGTGGGGATCAACCACGCGGCGCGCGTCTTCCACATGACGGGGCACCTTAGCCCCGCGCCAAACTCAGCTGCCGCGCTTTTTCACCACGCCCGACTTGTCGATGAAGTGCCCCTCGGGCAGCTTCGCTTCGACCTTTTCCCGAAAGCCGGTCACCGGGAAGCCGGCCTCCAGCAGGGTGGCGATGCACGCCGTCTGCACCCGCCTGGCGGTCTCGTCCGTCACCAGCAAGGTGAGCAGCGTCTCGCGCGCGGGCTCGTACTTCACGCTCGCCAGCGTCTTGAGCGCCGCCATCTTCACGTCGTCGGACATGTCGTTGAGGAAGGGCACCAGCACCGGCCCGATGCGCTCGTCCTGCTTCCCCTCGAGGAAGCGGATGAGCACCTCTTTCTTCTCGGGGTCGCGGGTGTAGTTGGCGCCCAGCCGCTGCAGCTCCTCGGTGGCGATCTGCAGCACCTCGGTCGCAGGCAGCACCGTGTCGAGGATCTTGAGCGCCCAGCTCGAGGCGGCGTCGCTGCGCACCAGGAAGGCCTTCACGGGGGGAACGGCGTCCTTCTCCAGCTCGCAGATCGACTGGAAGACGTGCTCCTTCTCTTCGGCGTCGGTGGTCTGGGGGTCGACGTTGAAGGTGAAGCGGCTCATCAACACCGGCACCGCGTCAGGGTGCTTGAGCTCGGAGAGCTGCTGCAGCGCCTTCTGCCTCGTCGCCGCGTCCCCGTACTTTTGGGTGGCCTTGGCCTTGAGCCGCTGCGCCTTGTCCGAAGGAGTACCGCCACCAAAGAAGTCGAGCAGGCCCATATCGAGGTTCGCCTTACCAGTCTGCCGTCGAGTTCCCAGAGGAGATTACAGCGTCAACTTGGCCCGCACATCGCCGTGGTAGTGCTTCTCGAGCGTGTGGATCGCCTTGCGCGCAGTGTCGTCGAGGTGCTCCGGCAGCTTCACCATCACCACCAGGAAGAGATCGCCGGGCGGATTGCCCTGCAGTCCGGGCACGCCCTTGCCGCGCAGCCGCAGCTTGGTACCCGACTGGGTGCCCGGCTTCAGGGTGACGGTGCCCGAGCCACCGAAGACCGGCACCCTGATCTCTGCGCCCAGCGCCGCTTCACCGGTGGTCACCGGCAAGTCCATGAAGAGATCAGCGCCTTCGCGCCGGACGATCGGGTGCTCGGCCACCGTAATCTCGAGGAACAGGTCGCCCGCAGGCCCCCCGCGATCGCCCGGCTCTCCCTGGCCTGCGAGGCGAATACGCGAGCCCACGCCCGCGGGGATCTTGACCGACAGCCGCTTGCCGTTCAGAGAGATCTGTTTCTCTCCTCCCAGGACCGCGTCGGCCAGGGTGACCTCGAGCGAGGCCTGCACGTCACCACCGGCGCGCGGACCCGCCGCCCTGCGACCACCACCCCGACGACCCTGGCCGCCCCCGAACATCTCGTTGAGGATCGACTCGAAGTCCACCCCGGCGCCCTGGCCGCTGAAGCCTCCCGGGAACCCGCCCGAAAAACCGCCCCCGTGCGTTTGGCCGCCGCTTCGATAGGCCCGGAACTGGGCCGCCTTGTTCTCGTCCCACCCGAGCTTGGCGGCGTCCTCACCGAACTCGTCGTACATCGAGCGTTTCTTCGGGTCGGAGAGCACCTCGAAGGCCTCGTTCAAGGCCTTGAACTTCTCTTCGGCGCCTTTGTCGCCCGGGTTGTGATCCGGGTGGTATTGCCGCGCCAGTTTGCGATACGCCTTCTTGATCTCATCGGCGCTGGCGCCGCGAGCCACATTGAGGCGTTGGTAGAAGTCCTGCACCATGATCGAACCGCACAGTAACCAGCCGAAAGGTCTACGCCACTGGGCAATTGCCCTGTCATTGGGTGCGCTTACTGCGTTCGCCCAGCCTGAACCGAAGGTGATCGATCGGGCGGTAGCGTCGATCGAAGGCAAGGTGATCGCCGCCTCGCAGCTCGAGTTCGAGGCGCGCGTGCTGCTGGTGTCCGCGGGCGGGGTGCAGGCCGCCTTCGCGCCGCTCGATCAAGAGGTGCTGGAAGCCAGCCTGCGCGCGGTCGTCGATCAACGCCTGGCGCTGCTCGAAGCCGACAAGCTCGAGGCCTACCCGCTCGAGCCCGGCGAGCTGGAGCGCTCCATCGCCTCGTTTCGCGCGCGCTTCGAGAGCGAAGGCCGCTTCGCCGACTTCCTGGGCGCCCACGAAGCCGACCTGAACGATCTGGCCGAGGTGCTGCGCCGCTCGTTGCGGGCCCAGCGCGCACTCGAGGGCAAGCTGCGCCTGCGCGCGCAGGTGAGCGAGAGCGAGGCGAAGGCGTACCGGGCAGCGCACGCCGAGCTCAAGGACACGCCGATCGAGAAGGTGAGGGCGATGCTGGTGCAGCAGCGCTTCGGCGATCTGGTGAAGAAGGAGCTCGCCGATCGCCGTCGCCAGGTCGACGTGCGCTTCCTGGGCCCCTTCGCGCCGCGCCAGGCGGCCCCGTGAGACAGCTGGCCCCCGACGTGCGGCTGCGGAAGATGGTGCTCGCCGACCTGCCGGCGGTGATGGCCATCGAGCACCAGGCGTTCTCGAACCCCTGGTCGACCGAGATGGTCCGCAAGGAGCTCACCCAGGACTGGTCGACCGTGCTGGTGGTGGAAGAAACCACGCCCTCGGGCTGGCAGCTGCGCGCGTTCGCCATCTTCTGGCTGGTGGCCGACGAGGTGCACATCCTCAACGTGGCGACCGATGGGGCCGTCCGGCGTCGCGGCTTTGGCCGGCACGTGATGGACGCGGTGCTGGCGACGGGCAAGACCCAGAAGTGCCGCCTGGCCACCCTCGAGGTGCGGCGCAGCAACGCGCCGGCGCTCGCGCTCTACGAGTCGCTCGGGTTCCGCGCGGTCGGAATGCGACCGAGCTACTACCAGGACAACAAAGAAGACGCGGTCATCATGATTCTGGACCTCTAGCGGCGCTCTCGCTTGACACTGTGAATTCGAGACTGTAAGCGGGCCGCCCTTTCCTGACTTCTTCGCTTCAAGGACGCAATGCCGACCATCAACCAGCTCATCCGCAACGGCCGTGAGCAGCTCAAGTACAAGTCCAAGAGCCCCGCGCTCAAGTCGAACCCGCAGAAGCGTGGTGTTTGCACGCGCGTGTACACGACGACTCCCAAGAAGCCGAACTCCGCGCTCCGCAAGGTGGCCCGCGTTCGTCTCACCAACGGCGTCGAAGTGACTTCGTACATCCCGGGTGTCGGTCACAACCTCCAGGAGCACTCGGTGGTGCTCATCCGTGGCGGCCGCGTCAAGGATCTCCCCGGCGTTCGCTACCACATCATCCGCGGCACGCTCGACTCCGTCGGCGTGCAGGGTCGCAAGCAGAGCCGCTCCAAGTACGGCGCGAAGCGTCCCCAGTAATCCAAACTTGTCCAAGGACCGACCATGCCTCGTCGCCGAGTACCGAATAAGCGGAAGATCAACCCCGATCCGAAGTTCCAGGACCGCCTGGTTGCCAAGTTCATGAACGACCTCATGCGGAAGGGCAAGAAGTCCACCGCGGAGCAGGTCGTCTACGGCGCGTTCGCGCTGATCGAGGAGCGGGCGAAGGAAGAGCCCCTCAAGGTCTTCAAGAAGGCCCTCGACAACGTCAAGCCCGTGCTCGAGGTGAAGAGCCGCCGCGTCGGTGGCGCCACCTACCAGGTGCCCGTCGAGGTCCGTCAGGACCGCCGCGTGGCGCTCGGCATGCGGTGGATCATCTCGTACGGCAAGGCCCGCGGCGAGAAGACCATGATGGAGAAGCTGGCTGGCGAGATCATGGACGCCGCCAACAACCGCGGCAACGCGGTGAAGAAGCGCGAAGACACGCACAAGATGGCCGAGGCCAACAAGGCCTTCGCTCACTACCGCTGGTAATTGCCAGGCGGTGATTTTCGAAAGGCCTCGGGCGAATCGCTCGGGGCCTTTTTGCTTTCCTTCAAACCCAGCCACCCTCTAAAGGCGCGCCGTCATGCCTCGCGACACTCCGCTCGATCGCTACCGCAACATCGGGATCATGGCCCACATCGACGCGGGCAAGACCACCACCACCGAGCGGATCCTCTTTTACGCGGGCGC
>VFKJ01001199.1 GCA_009885595.1 Myxococcales bacterium
ACGCGGCGCCCGAGCGCGCGCTCAACAGCGAGCTGGGCTTCCGCTACGGGCGCCGCGGGATCCGCTTCGAGGCGATCGGCTTCTGGAGCGAGTACTCGAACATCACCGGCGATTGCACGGGGACGAATGGTTGCACCAACGACTTCCTCAACACCCAGTTCAACGGCGGCGCGGCGAGGGTGCTGGGGGTGGAGGCGCTGGCGAGCCTCAAGGGCAAGCTCGGTTGGGGCACCACCGCGGGGGTCGAGCTCGCGTACACCTTCACCAGCGCGCACTTCCTCTCGGACTTCCGGTCTGAGAACCCCAGCTGGGGCCCGACGGTGGAGGCCGGCTTCGAGCTGCCCTACGTGCCCGCGCACCAGGGCCAGCTGCGGCTGCGCGCGGCCAAGGGCCCGGTCGAGCTGGGCGTGGGCGCGGCGTATTACGGACAGACGCGGGAGCTGGCGGGCGTGGGTGAGCCGAACGCCTCGGTGCTGGTGCCCGGTCGCTTGCTGCTCGACGCCAGCGCTTCGGTCGACGTGGGCGCGGCGCGCTTCTACGCGACGGCCACCAACCTCACGAACCAGTCGGCGCTGGTGGCGAGGCGGCCCTTCGGCGCGCGGCCCCAGGCGCCGCTGCTCTTCCAGGTCGGGTTCAAGTACTCGTTCCGCTAGTCAGGCTGGAGGCAGGTACGAGCCGACGTTCTTCTGGATGCCGTCGGTGATGCGCTCGAGCGGGAGATCGTTGTCGTCACCCTCGAAGGGATCTTCGATCTCCACGCCGATCTCCTCGATGCCCAGCATCACGTAGGTCAGGCCGTAGACGATCGGCACGGTCGCCCAGCCGAAGCTCGACACCAGCGCCACCGGCAGGGTCGCGCAGTAGAGGACGAGCGCGCGCCGCAGGTGCACCACGTAGGCGAACGGCAGCGGCGTCTTATGAATGCGCTCGCAGCCGCCGATGATGTCCACCAGCAGGTGCGCGTCCTGATCGATCGTGGTGAAGACGATGTCGGGCAGGCGCCCGGCCTTCCGCTCCTCGGAGAGGTGAAAGGAGATGCGCTGGGCGATCGCGGTGGGGGCGTGGTTGCGCGAGGTGATGGCCTCGACGTCGTCGGGCTCGAGGCCGTCGGGCGCCCAGGCCTGCCCGCGCAGCACGCAGGTGGAAGCGGCGGGGAACGCCTGGGTGAGCTTGAGCACGCGGCGCAGCCGCTCGGGGTCGTGCGCCAGGTGGACGGAGGCGCTGCGCGCGAGGTTTCTGCAGGTGTTCACCATCGCGCCCCAGAGCTTCCGGCCTTCCCACCAGCGGTCGTACGACTGGTTGGTGCGGAAGACGAGCAGCAGGCCCAGGGCGGTGCCCACCATCGTGTGCACCATGCCCGCGTTCGGGAAGTCGAACTTGTACAGGTAGAAGTGCACGAGGGTGAGCGCGATGGCGCCCAGGGTGACGATCCCCGAGCGCAGGGAGATCACCTTCACCATCGACCCCCTGATGGCGAAGAAGGTGGTCCGCCACTTATGCGGGTCGTAGTCGATCATGAGCGGCAAGAGCTTAGAGCCCCGTCTCCGGATCGAAGGTGTCCTTGTCGATGGTGGCGGGCTTCAGGTCGGAGAAGGCGTAGCGCTCGATGAGGCCGCCGGTGGCGTCGAAGCCCTCGACCTTCATCGGCACGCCGGCCTTCGGGTCGGTGCACACGCGCGTCTTCGCGTTGTCGAAGCCCTTGCCGCCGTTGGGCAGCACGTAGAGGGAGCAGAAGTAGCCGTGTTCGTTCCAGCCTTCGTGCTGGGTGACGAGCGCGGTGCCGGCGCGTTTCTGATCGGCCTGGAGCCTGTGCACCAGGCTGCCGAGCCCGGCCTCGGCGACGGTGTGGTTGCTGTCGTTGCGGGTGAGATCGGAGTCGAGCGGGATCCACAACTTTCCGACGATCGCGAGGAAGCCTGCCTCGCGCACGCGGAACTCGTTCTTCTTCACCGCGGAGTTGTAGACGAGCCTGCGGCCAGCGGAGGGCCCCTTGAGGTACTCCAGGCGGATCGCGTTGGGCACTTCCTGGATGATGGTGCGAATCGTCTGCTCGCCCTGGAGGGTGCCGCGAATGCGTTCCTGCTTGGCCATGACGTACTGGTACGGCCCCAGGGCGGCGATGGCCTGCGCGCTGAGGTTCAAGAGCAGGTCGGGCGGGGTGGTGCGCAGCGCCGCTTCCAATTCCTCGCGGCTCATCTTCGCGACCTTCGCCTTGCGCTCAGCGTCGGTCATCGGGCCCCACGGGGTGGCCGCGAGCGAGGCGCAGAGCAGCAGCGAGACGAGAGAGAGGCTCATCACTTCGGCACGACGAACTGAGCGCCGGTGGCCGAAGGCGTCACCAGGCCCGAGTTCTCGGTGTCTCCGGACAGCAGCTCCAGCTCCAGCGTGCCCTCGTTGTCCCCCGCGTAGGGATCGAGGATCGCAAAGCGCGCCAGTCGGCCCTCGGCGAGCACGCTCTCTCCGGGGCCGAGCACGCCGGTGCGCCATTCCTTCTTCTCTCCGAGCGACTCGAGGATCCAGGCGACGCGCAGGCTCACCTTCTCGCCCAGCACCACCTGCGAGTCGGTCGGCACGCGCACCCGCTTGGTCACCCCTTCGCCGAGCTCGAGCACGCGCGCGACCTCGAAGTCCCAGCAGTGGAGCGCGGGGTTGACCTGCACCGGCGTCTTCTTCTTGGTGGCGAGATCGAGCAGCTCCAGCGGCAGGGTCTGTCCGTCCTGGAAGTGCGTGCCCGGCTCGCAGTGCAGCCGCAGGTGCTTGGCGCCGCCGAACTGGAGCACTGCGTGGCTGGCCATCTTCCGCATCACGCCCCAGCCCTGCTTCTCGTCGAGGCGCGCGAGGGCCGTTCCCAGCCGGGCATCGTCGCGCTCGATGCGCAGCCGGTACTTGTGGCCGGGGTCGAGCGTGAGATCGCCGAGGTGGGCGGCGTAGGGATCGACGACGTGCGTCTTGGCGTCGAGCTTGAGGGTGGGCTTGGTGGGGGCCGCGGCCACGGGCGCTGTGATCGGCGCGATGGGCGTGGGCCTGGGCTGGGCCACGGCCACCGGCTCTTCGACGGGCGCGACGGTGGGAGCGACGCGGTGCCGGGCCGCTCCCGAAGGCCAGAAGACCCAGGCCAGGATGAAGAGCAGCCCGACCCCGCCCGCGAGGCCGGCCACGCGGGGCATGGTCCACTCGAAGCGCGGCGGCGGGGTGTGGGCCGGGTTCTCTCCGGTGGCGATCTGCTCTTGAGCGGTCGCTTGCGCCACCCGGCTCTGTCGGCGCGGCCCGGCGTCGGCCCTGGGAATGGCGCCGCCGGTCTTGGTGCGGGCGGGTGGATCGCTCGCAGCACGCATCGCTCCCCCTGCGGTCCTGGTGCGGGGCGGGCTGACCACGGTTTCGACCACGACCGGGGGCAGGGAAGGCGAGGTGACCTGGTCGAGGCCCGGAGCGGTGGGCACGGCGGTGTCGATCACCTGGGTCGAGCTGTTACCCACCTCGGGCAGCCCCAACACGGTCGACTCGGTACCTTTCTTCTGGTCGCTCACAGAGGGGCTGGACTCTCTTTCAAACGCGCCACGGAGGGAAGTGATGTAGGCGCGGTGCCGTCAGGCACTTCGGAACGGAAACGTCGGGGCAAACAACTATTGACAGCTTCAGGCGAGATCCCATATCTGGGCTCGCCTTTTTCACAGCAGCACTGGGCGGATAGCTCAGCGGCAGAGCGTCGCCTTTACACGGCGAGGGTCGCAGGTTCGAACCCTGCTCCGCCTAAGTGGTGGCAGTTGCAGGTCCATATGGGGAGTTAGTTCAGCTGGTTAGAACGTCGGCCTGTCACGCCGAAGGTCAGGGGTTCAAGTCCCCTACTCCTCGCAGAAAACGAAGCCCCGGAAGCCGAAAGGTCTCCGGGGCTTCGTCTTTTCAGGGCTCGGCCAGCCGGCGCCGCTGCTGCACGGGGAAACGAGGCGTCTGCGTCTCGCCCAGCCGCCGCGTGCCCTGCTGAATGAGGAACTTCCCCAGCTGCACGAGCGAGAAGGTGATCAGCGCCTTCGCGGCGCGGGTGCCGACGTCACCAGAGAAGCTCGCCTGCACGCGCCTGGGCTCGACGTAGAACAGCTGACGGCGCCGCTTCGCCCTCACCCTGACCACCACGGTGGCGATGGTGGCGACACCGGCGAACGCCGCCACGCCGCCGATGACCA
>VFKJ01000626.1 GCA_009885595.1 Myxococcales bacterium
AGCAGCAACCCTGTGGTGAGCTTCTTCAAAGGCGGTACTCCTCCCGACGCGCGGCGTAACAGGCGCCAGCGCAGGTGTCCTGCGCCGAGTTTCCCTCTCCCTGCGCAGTGCTCCCTCTCCCTGCGGCAGCGGGGAGAGGGAACACCTTTCGTCCCTCGTGCTCGGCACTGCCGGTGGGGTCTCTCCCCGCTGCGCCAAGGAGAGGGAACACCCGCGGTCAGGCCGTCCGCTTCCGGGCCATCAGCGCCAGGAAGAGCGGGCCCCCCAGCAGCGCGGTGATGACGCCGACCGGTGGCTCGGTCTGGAACACCCGAAACAAGAGCCGGGCGCTCAGGTCGGCCAGCATCAGGAAGGCGGCCCCCAGCAGCGCGCTGGCGGGCACGGTGACGCGCTGATCGACCCCGAAGAGCAACCGGGCGAGCTGCGGCACCAGGAGCCCCACGAAGCCCACCAGGCCCGAGAGCGACACCACCGCCGCCACCGCCACCGAGGCCGTCACCAGCAGCAGCCGGCGCGTCCACCGCACGTTCACCCCCAGGCTCTGCGCGTCCTCTTCACCCAGCGTGAGCAGGTTGAGCCGGGGTGAGAGCGCCACCAGGGCCGCCACCGCCAGCAGCACCACCACCGAGGTCGAAGCGAGGGTGGACCACTCTTCGTGACCCAGGCTGCCGGCGAGCCAGAAGAGGATCTCTCCCAGCTTGTCCGGTGCCACCAGCGCCTTGATGAAGGTGATCGCCGCCAGCGCGAAGGCGTTGAAGATCACCCCCGCGAGCAGGGTGGTGTTGGGCGAGTTGCCGCCCGCCAGCCGCCCCACCACCAGCACCAGCACGGTGGCCCCCAGCGCGCCCAGCAGCGCGAAGGCCGACACCGCCGAGAGCCCCGGGACCCACGCCAGCGCCGACAACCCGAAGGCCAGCGCCACCGTGGCGCCCAGGGCCGCCCCGCCAGAGACCCCCAGCACGAAGGGATCGGCCAGGGGGTTGCGCAGCAGCGACTGCAGCATCGCGCCTGACGCTGCCAGCGCGCAGCCCACCAGCGCCGCCAGCACCACCCGGGGCAGGCGCAGGGAATAGAAGATGAGCTCCTGGGCGCTGCCGGGCGTGCGCACCGCAGAGAGCTCGAGCGGCTGCTCCCCGAAGGCCACCGCGAGGGCGAAGGCACCCAGCACCACCCCCACGCACAGCAGCATCGCCGTGGTGAGGCGCCCAAGGCTGAACCGCGGCTGACTCATCCCGCTCACCACTCCGTCTGCGTCACCACCGGCAGCTGGAGCGCGCGCTCGCGATCGAGATCGAGGTTACCGACGTGCAGCGAGATGGGCGACTGCACCCACTTGTAGATGCTCTGAGTGAAGAGCCGCACGAACTTCTTCACGTGCGCCTCCGCCACCTCCGGCGAGAGCTCGGGGAAGATGGCGCGCACCGCGGTCACCACGTCGGTGGGCCCCAGCTTCTCGCCCGCGAAGAGGTGGAAGCACGCGTCGAGGATGGGGAAGGGCATCAGCTCGTCTTCGCCCACCTGGTCGTGCATCAGCTCGGGGCCCGCCGGCCGCGCCACCACCGCCTTGATGCCCTCGTACCCCAGCTTCTCCTGCAGGTAGCTCAGCAGGTACATCACCACCGTCTTGGGCAGGTTGCTGATCACCGCCAGCGCGCCCATCAGGTCGCCGCCGATGGTGGTGTAGCCGACCGCCTTCTCCGACATGTTGCCCGTCTGCAGGAAGAGCCCGCCCGAGGAGTTCGCCCAGTTCCACATGCGCTGCGCGCGCAGCCGCGCCTGAATGTTCTGCAGGGTGATGGGGGTGAGCGCGCGCTCGCCCAGCATCTCCTTCGTGGCGGTGATCTCCCGCTCGAAGGCGTCGTCGATGCTGATGATGGAGAACGAAACCCCCAGCTCCTTGGCGATCAGCGCCGCCGCGTCGCGGGTGCCCTGCGAGGAGTAGCGGGTGGGCATGAAGAAGGTCTCGATGGGCACCTTCGCCCGGGCGGCGTAGCGGTGGGCGATCAGCAGGGTGAGCAGCGAGTCACGCCCGCCCGACAGCGCGATGCCGATGCACTTGAAGCCGCGCGTCTTCTCGAAATAGTCGCCCACCCCCAGGGCGAGCGCGTCGAGCAGATCTTCGCAGTAGCGCTCGCGGGCGGTCGGCAAGGGCTCACTCGAGGGCAGAAAGAAACTGCGCTGCGCCGGGACGGGGAAGGTGAGCCCCTCGCGGCGGGTGGCGAAGTCGACCTGCAGCGTGGGCACCGGAGGCCCGGCGGCGGTCCAGTGCCTGCGGTCGTCGCGCCAGGTGGTGTTCTCGGTGCGCAGGCGCAGGGTGCGATCGAGGTCGACCACCGCCGAGCCCCAGGTCTGCTGGAAGCGGGGCAGCGTGAGGGCGAGCCGCCCGTTCTGATTCACGTAGCCGCCGCCGTCGAAGATGAGCCCGTCCTGCGCGCCCACCTGGTTCACGTAGGCCAGCGTCACCTGGTGATCGCCCGCGCGGGTGGACATCAGCTCGCGACGGGTGCCCTCGACCCCGATGCGGAAGGGAGACGCCGAGAGATTGCAGACCAGCTCCGCGCCCGAGTACGCGCGGCGGCGCAGGGGGCCATCCGCGCTCCAGAGGTCCTCGCAGACCTCGACGCTGAGCACCCCGAAGTCGAGCTGGAAGAGGAAGTCACCCAGGGGCACGCCCCGGTGGAGCTCCCTCATGCCGGGG
>VFKJ01000542.1 GCA_009885595.1 Myxococcales bacterium
CTCCTGACCGCGATCCGCCTCGAAGGGTGGCGCCAGCTCGCATGAAGCGAGTCTGAATTTTCGAAAGCAGAACAAGCAAATGGCAACCGGCACTGTGAAGTGGTTCAACGATGCGAAGGGTTTTGGGTTCATCAGCCAGGACGGCGGCGGCGACGACGTGTTCTGCCACCACACGGCGATCCAGTCGGATGGATTCCGCACCCTCGCTGAGGGTCAGAAGGTGGAGTTCGACGTGAACAAGGGCCCCAAGGGCCTGCAGGCGGCGAACGTTCGTATCGTCGCCTGAGTTTGAGCCAGACTTGAAGTCCTTCGAGGCCCAGTCTCTCTCAACGGAGGCTGGGTCTTCGTCTGTCCGCAGTCCGATGAAGGGGGCTTCCATGCAGATCCAGGCACCGCATTGTCCTTCCTGTGGCGCGCCGATCGAGGTCCCGGTGGGGGCCGCGCGCGCGAGCTGCGCGTACTGCGCGACGCAGTTGGTGATCGAGGCCGAGCGCGTCTCGACGAAGAAGCCCAGGCCCGAGCCGCGCACCGCGGAAGAAGACGACGAGGCGCCCTACCCCGAGCCGGACGCCACTCTCTGGGCGAAGGTGTTTCCCCGCTTCGAGCTCTCGGTGATCGAGCAGCGCATTCCGGGCGCGGTGCCCGAGCTGTTCGCAGGCATCGAGCTGGCTGAGGAGCGCTTCGCCTTCATCTCGCTGCGCGTGGTGGACAAGGAAGGCAGGCCCCTCGCCCACCCGCTCGACGCCGCCTTCGAGGCGCTGCGGCAATCGCTGGAGGCGGACGGAGACCCCGGGCTCTCGGCCAACCTCGCGCTGGAGACGCTGTGTGAGAAGCCGTTCGATCACCGGCTGGAGTGCGCGGTGGTGTTGTTCGAGCCCCGGCACATGCGGGTCACCACCTACGCGTCGGGGGTGTCGTCGGGGCTGTTGTGGGCGTCGGGGGAAGAGGGGCGAACCATCTCCATCGACGGGCATCGCGGCGCGCTGGAGCGGAAGATGCTGCGCGAGGAGGCCGACCATTTCTCGAACGCGCGGCCCATTCAGCTGGCGGCGGGAGATCTGATCATCGTGCCCAGCGCGGGGTACCTGGGGCGCGGGGCGCGCGGGTACTCGGAAGGGCCGCGGGTCTTGAGTGAAGTGGCGAACGCGCAGCTGGGTGAAGAGCCGCTGCGGGTGGTGACGCTGGCGAAGAACGCGTTCTGGGCGGAGTTCCAGAAGCAGCGCCGCTCGGTGACCGCGCCGGTGGGCGACGTGCGGGTGGCGGCGGTGCGGGCGATCTCCCCGCCGCAGGTGAGCGCGCTGCCCGAGGCGTCGATCGCCAGGAGCTTCCGCTCGCGCAGGTTCGAGCTCTCCGCGCTCACGCAGGCGGGCGACGCGCTGGAGTTGGTGGCGCTGCACTCGGATCGCCAGGTGCTGGTGTGGCTCTCGCCGGTGAGCGGGGGGCTGCCCGAGGGCTCGCTGCAGAAGGCGGTGGCGGCGATCAAGGAAGTGCTCGACGGCCAGACGGGCGACAACGAGAACCCCCGCGCCGCGGGGCGAGATGCGCTGGCCGCGCTCGGGCTGCCGCCGGACTCGGTGCGGCTCGCGGTGGTGCAGTTCCTCGATGCGTTCGAGCGGGTGAAGTACTTCAGGCACGGGTGGAAGCAGCCGATCGCGCTGGGGCCTCGCGGGCTGCGCGGCGATGGGATGCAGCAGTTCGATGAAGGGGGCGAGGCGACGGTGCACGAGGGCAGCCGGCTCTTCTTCCCCGGCGGGCTCGTCTACGAGGGGCACCACGCAGACGCGCAGGCGTTCGCGGCGGTGTGGCGCGGAGGGAAGGCGTCGCGGCTCTACGCGGCGCTGGGCGCGCACTGGAGGACCAAGAAGACCGAGCGGGCGTTGGCGCAGCTGGCGTTGGCGGCGCTCAGCGATGAGCCGGCGGCGCAGCTGGTGGGGCTGGGGTTGGTCACGGGAGTTCCTCCGACCTGAAGCCCTCCGCCTTGACACGAAAGTAAACAATAAGTTTACTTTCGTGCGTGGAACTCGAACCAAACGCGCTCGCCACGGTAAAAGGCCGGTCATTTGAACGGCTTATGCAGCAGCTCCTCGAGGCGGAAGGGGCCGCCGTGGGCCTTTCACCGGGTCTCGAGGGGCTTTCGTTCGCCACCGACGGCAAAGGTGATGGTGGCGTTGATGCGCTCGTCGCGACGCATCCCGACCGACCCAGCGATCTCATCCCCGGCCCGTGGGTGTTTCAGGCGAAGACCTCACTCGATCTTTCGAAGCTGAAGCGGGAGCTGAAGAGCAGCGGGCAAGCGCGGGCGAGGAAGCTCCTCAGGGCTGGCGCGGGGTACACGCTGATCGTCAACGCCCACCTCAAGGCTGAGGAGGCGCTCCCGAGACTCCAGAAGCTCCTGAAGGAGGTCGTCAAGCAGCACGTGAAGTGCCAGGTGCTCGCTCGCGAGCACGTCGCGAGGTGGCTGCTTCAACACCCGCAGCTGCTCTCGCACGTCCCTGGGCTGAGCACGATCGCACGACATCTCCGCGACCACGCCCAGTGGGATCGCGAGCTCGGCACCCGCCTGGCGTGGACTCCCGATGAGCCTCGTTTGGCGGCGGTCGAGCGGCTGCGAGGGCTGCCCCCGGCGAGGGTGTGCAGAGTCGTCGGCGCTCCCGGAGTCGGAAAGTCACGGCTCGTCCTCGAAGCGCTTCGTTCCCGTGCTGCTGAGGTGAGCTATCTGCCCGTGTTTCACGACGACGTGGAGGCCTTGCTGGCGCGGGACGCTCCGATTCGAGGCGTCCTCGTGGTCGACGAGTGCTCGACGGAACAACACGAACGGCTCACCCGGCTTCACGCGAGCGAAGTGGCCCTCATCACCATCGGGACCGACGACGATCGACGGCTCAATCGCCGGGATGACGAGCTCTTTCTGGAGCCGATGAGTGACGCAGCGATGCGCACCCTCGCGGAACGAGTCATGGCGGCCGTCGACCACGGCACCAGGCTCGAGCTGGCGAGCCTCAGCGGTGGCTACCCGAAGTACTTCGACCTTCTGCTCCAGGCGGTCGCCGCCGCTCCGGACCGCCCGGTCAGCCTCGCGCGCAGCGACCTCCATCGGATGACCAATCGATTCCTCGCGTCCCTGGGCCCGTTGGAGGTCATCCGCGCCCTCGCCGCGGCGAAGTGGGTCGATCTCTCGCCGGGCGCCACTGATGCGGAGGTGCTGGCCACGTCGGTGGAGAGCTCCGAGATCGAGCTCAGAAGGACGATCGAAGCGCTCTTCAAGCGCGGCTACGCCGGCAAGCGCGGTCGCCTCTGGTACGTGACGCCTCCGCTCCTCGCAGAGCAGCTCACCATCGACTTCTGGGGCGTCGACGCCAGCCGACGTTTCACGAAGCTCATCGAGAGCGGCGCCGAGAACGACCTCGTCGAGCGCTGCATGATGCGACTCGAGCACGGCTCCGCTGACGCGCGAGCACTCCTGGTCGTGCTCGCGAGGGATACCGACCTGCTGCAGCATCACCTCCTGAGTCATCAGCAATTCAGGCTGATTCAAGAACTGGCTGAACACAGTCCGCACGAGGCGCTCGCTGTAACGGAGGCGCTCCTTCGCCTTCGCCCCGAGCTGCCCTGGAGTGAAGAGCTCGGAGCGTCGCTCGCTCGCATCGCGCGAAATGCGAACTGCTTTGATCGAGCCGTGAACCTCCTCATCGAGCGCTTCAACCACGCTCCAGAGGGTGCTGGCAGCGGCTACCTGCGCGACCTCTTCCCGTCGAATGACGCGCTGACGATGGCAGCCCCTTCCCAACGTCTGGCCGTCATCGAGTCATTGGCATCCTCCCCGGCTGCACAAGCGCGAACCCTCTCCGCCGAGCTCGCGCGCGTTGCGTGCTCCCAGAACATCACCTTTGCGGCGGGCGGCTGGGACTTCAAGCGCCCCCGCCTGACGCGAGACGAGGAGGCCGATTACCGGCTGCGCGCTGCTGGGGTGTTGGCGCGGCTGCTGGGCGACCTCGACCCTGCCGTTCGCGCGCGCGGGGCCGCCATTGCGACTGAGCTCATCTTCGAACAGGTGACGCATGGCTTCGTGGACGTCGCGGTCGCCCTGGTTCGTGGGCTCCGCGCGCATGGCCACGCGCTGCAGCCGGCACGGCGAGAGTTGAACAACCTGCTCCAACTTCAGCGTCGAGAACGGCTCGGCGCCGACCTCGGAGAGCTGGTCACCTTGCTTGGGGCGGAGTCGCTCCAGGACCGACTCGAAGCGCTGCTCACCTGGGACTTCGAGCTTCGCCCTGACGAAGCGGCCCTCGACGCGCTCGTCGCAGAGCTCGCTGCCAAGCCGACCGAGGACGTCTTTCGTTTTCTCAGTCAGAGCGGCCCGCGCCAGAGGGTCGGCGAGGCCCTGGCTCGATTCGATCCTGAGCGCCGTCTGATGAAGTGGATCAAGTCCTCGCTTCGCCACGAGGGAGCCAGCCCGTATTTTGCCGAGGCCTACCTGAGGGCGTGGCCTGCCGAGCTCGATGCGACGCTCGACGAATGGGCCGCCCACCCCGAGTTGAGCTGGCCTGTCCTTCTCATGACGGTGAGGCAAGGATCGTACGAGCCCCGCCGGGTCGCACGCATCCAGCGAGTCATCAATGCAACGACCTTCAGCCCAAGTTGGCTGATGCTGCTGAGCGGCTACGTGGACGCACCAGCCGAGGTCCGCGCGCTCCTTCGCCCCGCACTCGAGCGCTTTCCAAAGGAGTGGCTGGAGGCGGCGGTCAGCGGCGTCCCACGCCTGAATCCGAGCGAGCAGGCCTTGGACGAGTTGCAGGACGCCTGGACGGCGGCCTTCCCGGAAGGTGATTGGCTCGACAGCGACTGGAGGCACGCGACGAAAGTGCTCGCAACCCAACGCGGGGAGTTTCTGCGGCAGTTTGCCTTCCGCGAATTGGGCAGGACGCACAGGTTCCCCAAGCAACTCCTCGATGTGGCGCCCGCGCTGCTCTGTGCATGGGGAGAGTTCACCGCTGCCTTCGACGCCCTGAGCACCGAGGAGCAGGGAGCGGTCTCACGCGCGCTCAAGACGAGGGCCTGGGGGGTCGGTGTTCCTGCCGTGCTCGCGTGGATCGGGGGAGACGCACGGCGACGTGGGCTCGCCGCCATGATGGCTCCTCCCGTCGCTGATCATCGCGACAACCTCGGAGCTGCGCTCCTGGATGCATGGCCTGAGGACCAAGCAGTAGGCCGTGTCCTTCACCACAACTTCCACCCGCGTGAACACGCGCCCGGGGTCTTCGATCCTTCCGCCGACGCGGCGGTGAAGGAACTCAGCGACCTGCGGAAGCTCGCTGGGTCTTCGCGACCCGGGCTCTCTCGATGGGCTCGAGGTTTCGTCCCTGAGCACGAGGCTATCCTTCGGCAGCGGCGGGAGGACGAGGAAGGCGACAAGCTCGGCATGCGCTGGTCGCGCGAACCGGGTCAGAAGATCAGCCAAGCCGTCTACAAGCTCGCCGAGGCACAGCAGGGCTACTTCAGCGCCGCGCAGGCCAAGCAGGTCGGGTGCTCGGCTCAGCTTCTGCGTCGCTATCAAGAAACGAGAAAGGTGGTGAGAGTCCGCCGCTCCGTCTACCGGCTCGGACAGTTTCCCGCGGGTGAACACGAGGACTTGATGGTCACTTCGCTCTGGAGTGGGGGCCGAGGCGTGTTCTCCCATACGACGGCGCTGACCTTGCATCAGCTCTCGAACGTGATCTCCGAGAGACATGAGTTGACCCTTCCGAGTCGCGACGCAGGCCGGCGGCTGAAGGTCCCCGACGGGGTGTTGCTGCACTTCGCAGACATTCCGAAGCGCGACCGCGTTGCCTTCGGGCCACTCTGGGCGACCTCGGTCGAGCGAACGCTCAGCGACTGTGCCGCTGCAGGGATGAGCGTGGAGCTCCTCCGCGAGGCGCGCGCTGACGCCGTTCGCAAGGGTCTGATGAGTTGAAGCGCTACCGATCGCCAGAGGCGTTCCGCCAAGCGCTGGAAGAGCGACTGAAGTCGCTCGACAACAACGCGACCCCGCTGGCTCAGAAGCGTCAGTTCCTCGCGTTTCAGCGCTTCCTCGTGCGTGTTCGCGAATGCCGCCCGATGACCATTCTCAAAGGGGGTCTCGGACTGCGGCTGCGATACTCACGAGCACGCGCCACGCGCGATCTCGATCTGTTGCTCACCGGCGAGGGCCAGAGTGATGGCGCATTGCTGAGCGCTGCGGGTCGGGTCGACCTCGACGACTTCTTTGCTTTCATCGTCCAGTTCCGCGGCCGGCTCGTGGGAACGACGGGGAATCGCTTTCACTGTACGTGCTCCCTCGCTGGCAGACCGTTCTCTGAGTTCGGCATCGACGCGGTCGCAGCAACACCGC
>VFKJ01000977.1 GCA_009885595.1 Myxococcales bacterium
CCATCGCCTTCATTGGTACGCCCTCTCCCCGACCCTCTCCCCCGCGGGGGAGAGGGGGACAGATCTCGCGGTCATCACGCGAGCTCGGGCACGTAGTGCGCGATCAGCTTGCGCAGGGGCGCCAGCTGCGGCTGCACGTCGAAGGCGGCCTTCACGTACCGCAGCGACGCGGGGATGGAGACCAGGAACCCCGGGTTGCCCTTCACCCGGTTGATGAACTCGAACCGCCCCGCGTCTTTGAGCTTTCGCTGCACGGTGAGCAGGTCGAAGAACGCCTTGAACTCGTTCGGCTCGATCTTCTCGCCCGTCTCCTTCTCGAACGCGGCGAGGTACACGTCGAGCATCTGGTCGACGAACTCGCGGGGCAGCTCCACGTAGCTGTCACGCAGCAGCGCCACCAGGTCGTACTGCCGGGGGCCCTGCAGGGCGTCCTGGAAGTCGATCACCACCAGCTCGCCGTCTTTCACCATCAGGTTGCGGCTCTGGTAATCGCGGTGGGTGAAGCCGCGCGGGGCGGCGGCGAGCTGCTGCGCGATGCGGCGAAACGAAGCGTCGAGCTCGGCGCGCTCGGCGTTGGTGGGCTTCTTTCCGCTCCAGGCCTCGAGGCCCCACTCGCGGAAGTGGTGCAGCTCCCAGTCGTAGAGCTCTTCGTCGAAGGCGCGGGTGAAGGCGAGGCAGCCGGGGTCGGCGTCGCGCTCGGCCCTGGCGCGCAGCTGGGCGAGCAGCTGGACCGCCTGGGTGTAGAGCTTCGTGCGATCGCCCTGGGCCAGCGCGGCCTCGAAGGTCTGATCGGTGAGATCCTCGAGCACCATCATCCCTGCGGGCTCGTCGAAGCGAAGAATGCGCGGCACCCGCACCTTCAGCTTCGTGAGGTAGCGGTGCACGTTGACGAAAGGGAGCTCGGTGGGCGCGGGGCCCTTGCTCACCTCTTCGCTCTTCTTGAGGGAGTCGACGGGCATCACCATCAGCACCCACGACTCAGGAGGCGTGCCGACGCGGTAATACGAGCGGTTCGAGGCGTCGCCCTTGAGCTTGAGAACGGGAGCGCCCGCGATGGAGCGGCCGATGGCCTGCTCCACCTGGGCCCGGAGCTGAGAGTCGAGATCCATGGAGGCTTCTTAGGTCCGGTCGCGCTTGAGCGGGAGCAGATCGAACGGAATGGCGATCAACGTGGCGAAACGGTGCACCTTCTCCGGGACCTTCGAGAGGGAGGCATCGGTGAAGCCGTGGGTGGTGGCGACCACGATGATGGGCTCGTCCTTGTCGTTGTGGCCCGGCCCGATGCGCAGGATCCCCCGGACGCCGAAGCACTGCGCGATGCACTCCTCGACGGCGGCGGCGTGTTCAGGATCTTCCTGGTCTTCCTGGTGGCCGTCCTTGAGCGCGTCTTCCACGAAGAGCACGCCCTTCTCCCGGGCCTCTTTGAGCAGGGAGAAGGCGTCGGGCGGGCGCTCGTTGTTCGCGCTCTGGCCTGACAGCAGCGAGCCCACCTGCCCGACGGCCTGCAGCCGCGACGCGCTGATGCCCGTGAGGTTGGTGGGGACGGTGGGCTTGAAGCCGGGGAGCTTCTTGAGCGCCTCCTGCCGCGCTTCCTGCTGCTTCTGCAGCAGCGTCTTGCCGTCGGCCGGCTTGGCGGTGGGCCCGGCCTTCTGCCAGCTGAAGATCTTGAAGACGCTCTTCTTCTCGTCCTTCTCGGCGCTCTCGTGGAGCTCGGCGGTGTGCTCGGCGCCCTCTTCCTTCTCGGCCTGCTCGGACTGGCCGATCTCGGCCATGCGGGCCTCGATGTCGGCGGCGCGGATCTCGAGCGAGCGGTCCATGTCCTGGCCGGCCCAGAGCTGCGCCTCGGGGCTGTTGAGCGGCTCGTCGCCCCCCTGGGGCCCGCCTGCCTTGATGGGCTTTGGTTTTTCGGCGGCCTGCGGTCGCGTGCTGCGACGGGCACGCTGCGCCTGAAGCGACTGCCCCTGCGGAGGTTTGCTCGACGGCGGTACGCGCGGACTCAAGGTTCCACTATGGTACGCCAACTTCATGGCCGATTACGCCAGACGCGACTACGGGCGCTGCCCGTGCAGCGGCCTCTACGACAACCGGTTCGTCGAGGTGCGCCTGACGGTGAACGCCAAGGTGGTGGTGCTCACCGACGTGCCCCAGGGCGCCTGCCCCAACTGCGGGTCGCGCGTGTACAAGGCCGAGGTCCTCGAACGAATCGAGTCCCTGATGAAGGGGCAGAAGGTCCGCAAGGTCCAGTAGGGCCAACGCCGCCGCAGTTTGCTATGTGCGCCGCATGCCCTCGAACGTCCACGAGTCGGTCCTCTCTGCCATCGGCAATACGCCCATCGTCAAGCTCAACAAGTTGGTCGGCCCGGAAGACGCCACCATCTACGTGAAGCTCGAGTTCATGAACCCCGGCGGCGCCATCAAGGACCGGATGGCGGTGCACATCGTGAACAAGGCGGAGAAGGACGGCCGCCTCAAGCCGGGCGGGACGATCATCGAGAACACCTCGGGGAACACCGGCTTCGCGCTGGCGATGATCGCCGCGGTGCGCGGGTACAAGTCGATCTTCACCATGCCGGACAAGATGTCGACCGAGAAGGTCAACCGCCTCAAGGGCATGGGCGCGCAGGTGGTGGTGACGCCGACCAACGTGCCGGCCGACGATCCGCGCAGCTACTACGAGACGGCGAAGCGGCTGGTGCGCGACACGCCCGGCGCCTTCTACCCAAACCAGTACCACACGCAGGACAACATCGAGGCGCACTACCTCTCCACGGGCCCTGAGACGTACGACCAGATGGACGGCAAGTTCGACTTCTTCGTGGCGGGCCTGGGCACGGGCGGCACCATGAGCGGCGCCGGCAAGTACTTCAAAGAGAAGAACCCGAAGATCCAGAACGTGGGCGTCGACCCGATCGGCTCGATCTACACGGGCTACTTCAAGACCGGGAAGGTCGGCGAGTCGCACACCTACAAGGTCGAGGGCATCGGCGAAGACATGGTGTGCGGCGCGATGGACTTCAAGGTGGTCGACCAGGTGCGGCAGGTCGACGATCGGCAGTCCTTCCTGATGGCGCGGCGGCTGGCGCGCGAAGAAGGCATCTTCGCGGGCGGGTCCTCGGGCGCGGCGGTGCACGTCGCCGTCGAGCTCGCCAAGGAGCTCGGCAAGGGCAAGGTGATCGTGGTGCTGCTGCCCGACTCCGGCAACGCGTACGTGAGCAAGTTCTTCTCCGACGAGTGGATGAAGGACATGGGCTACATCGAGGAGAAGGGCCCGGGGAACGTGCGTGACGTGCTCAAGGGCCGCAGCCAGAAGCTGATCACCGGCGTCAAGGGCGAGAAGATCGGCGAGGTGATCGAGACGATGAAGAAGCACGGCATCTCGCAGATGCCCATCCTCGCGGCCGACGGGACCGCCATCGGCATGATCCACGAGTACGACCTGCTCAACGGGCTCATCGGCGGCAACTACAAGCTCAACGACGGCATCGACGCGCTGATCAGCCCGCTGCAGGGCGTGGTGACCATGGACACCACCATTCCCCAGCTGCGCGCGGTGTTCGCCAACGACAACGTGGCGGTGGTGCGCGAGGGTCAGAAGATCGTGGCGATCCTCACCAAGATCGATCTGATCGAGTTCCTCGCCGAGCGCTGAAGCTCACCGCCCGGGTTGGAACCGCAGCCTTTCCCAAGGGCTGCGTCAGGCGTGCCTCAGCTTCGCCTTCACCACCTTGCCCATGGCGTTTCGAGGGAGCTCGGCGATGACGTGCACCTCGCGCGGGCGCTTGTGGGGCGAGAGCTGGCTGGCGACGAAGTCCTGCAGCACCTGGGGCTCGGTGGGCGTGTCGAGCACCACGAAGGCGACGATGCGCTCACCCAGATCGGCATCGGGGGCCCCGAGCACCGCCGCCTCGCGCACCGAGGGGTGCTCGAGGAGCGCGGCCTCCACTTCCCCTGCCCCGACCTTGTAGCCGCCGCACTTGATCAGATCGGTCGCGCGGCGCCCGACGATGCGCAGCTGGCCGTCGGGCTTCCTGCAGGCGAGATCTCCGGTGAAGAACCAGCCGTCGGCGTCCTTCACCGCGGCGGTGGCCTCGGGCCGGTTGAGATAGCCCGCGAACACGTGAGGCCCGCGCACCGCGATCTCTCCGAGGGTGGCGTCATCGCGCGCCTCGAGGGTGCGGCGTTGATCGTCGACCAGGCGCAGCTCGATGCCGTCGATCGGCGCGCCCACCGAGCCGGCGCTGGGGGGATCGTCGGCGCGCACCGCGCAGTTGATCAACGTCTCGGTGAGCCCGTAGCGCTCGATCACCCGGCGCCCGGTGAGGGCTTCCAGCCGCTGTTGATCTCGCTGAGGGAGCGCGGCCGACCCACTGACGAGCAGCCGGGCGTGCGCGAGGCCCTGCACCACTTGCGGATCGGTCTGCGCGGCCTCGGAGAGCCGGTGGTACATCGTGGGCACCGCGAAGAAGACGGTGGTGCCGACGCTCAGCGCCTGGGCCACCTCGCGGGGCACGAAGCGGGGAAACCAGTGCAGCGCGCCCCCCACCCGAATCGAGCCGAAGAGCCCGAGCACCAGCCCATGCACGTGAAAGAGCGGCAGCGCGTGCACCACCGTGTCGGCGGCGGTCCAGCGCCAGGCGCGGGCGAGCGCGTCGAGATTGAAGGCCACGTTGCGCGCGGTGAGCACGGCCCCCTTGGGCAGGCCGGTGGTGCCGCTGGTGTAGAGGACGAGCAGCGGCGCGTCGTCGACCTGCCGGGTTGGCGGGCGCGGGCCGGGGTGGCGGCGAAGCTCGGGCGTGAGGGGGAGCGTGTCGATTGCGATTCGCCCTGCGACGGCCTGCGGATCAGCGCCGAGCGCCACCACCGGCGCTGCGTCGTTGACGATGTGTGAGAGCTCGAGCGGGCCCAGCTTCGGATCGAGGGGGACGAGCTGGTAGCCCGCGGCGGCCGCGGCGACCAGGGCGACGGCGGTCTCGAGCGAGCCCTGGGTCCACACCGCGAGGCGCGCGCCCGGAGGATGGCCGGCGGCGGTCAGGCGTTGCTGAAGGGCGGCGGTGGCCTGCGCGAGCTCGAGCGAGGTGACCTGCTCGGAGCCCACCCGCAGGGCGACGTCGTCACCGGGGGCCTCGAGGCGCGGGAAGAGCGCGCTGCGCATGCGTCACCTCCAGGTGGCGAGGAAGTGGCTGACGTCCTCGCGGGTCGCCTCCAGCGAGACCGAAGGGTCTCGTCCGCCCAGCATCGCGATGGCCGCTTCGAGCAGCCCCGCGAGGAAGTCGGCTTGTTCGGTGTCGTCGACGGTGATGGCGAACTCGTTCTTCGCGCGCTCGGTGATGGTGAGCTTGACCGGGCTGCGATCGGTGAAGTCCATCGCCTGCTTGAGCGCGCGGCGCGGGCCCATCAGCCGGGCCATCGAGAGCCACGGGCCCTTGATGACGTGGCGGCTCTGGAGCGAGGCGATGAGGTGGGCGCCGAGCTTGCGCAGCTGCACGGAGAGCTCTTCGTTGGGAAAGAGCGCCTTGGCGGTGAGCTCGACGGCCAGGTACCACGCGGTGCGCGGGTATTCGGGGGGCGCGGGCACGGCGAGATCGACGCCGACCGCCGCGAGCTGGGCGATGAGCTCGGGCGTCAGATCCTGCACCAGCACGCGCTTGAAGACCCCTTCGACGAGCTTTCCTGGAATGTGGGTCATGACGGAGCGAGCCAGCTCATGGGGCACGGAACTGCAGGCGAAGGGGCTGGTTCCTCGCGAAGGACTCGGCGACGCGGGGCTTCTCTTCCTTGCCGAAGTAGATCTCGGCGAAGCCACCGCACGCGCCGCGCACGGTGATCTCCCTGGCAGAGGGCGGCACGGGGAGCAGGTCTCCGGTGCGCGCCTGCACGGGGCCGGGCAACACCTCGGCGATGCACGCCGAGCTGGTGAAGACGCGCACGTACACGCGGCCCTCTTCGCGCGATGGAATGGGCGCGTAGTCGTTGGGCTTGAGGAAGTCGCTCGCGGCGCCGACCGGGTCGGGGGCCTGGGTGATGATGTACGCGCTGCCGTTGTTCTTCGGGGCGGCCTGGGGGCCCTTCTGCGTGACGGCGACGGTCGGCTTGCCGCCGGGCTGCTTCTGGCGGGCGGCTTCGACGCAGCGAGGCGGCAGGCCGTTGCCATCGTCGCTGCGCTCAAGGACGCCGAGCTCGAACTCGGAGAGCTCGAGCGCGAGGGTGCACTGCTTCTGGCTGCGCACCTTCCACTTCGGGTACGAGTCGAGCAGGCACAGCTCGCAGCGGGTGTTCTTTTCGTCGTCAGCCTCGAGCTGGGTAATCCGGTCCTTGTTCTCGAGGCGCCGCACCATCTCGCCGGGGATGGGGCGCACACAGCGGCAATCGCGCAGCTCGCGCGAGGCGAGGAAGCCGGCGACCCAGTCCGCGTCTCCTTCGATCCTGGCCTGCTCGACCAGGAAGTAGCGCCACTTGTCCAGCAGGCTGGAGGAGAGCGCCTTCTCGCGCTCGGCGGTGGGGCCCCCGAGCGTCACCCCTGTCCCCCTCTCCCCCGCGGGGGAGAGGGTCGGGGAGAGGGGATTGCCAGTATTCCCCGTCGCCGTAGCAGTCGGATTCCCGGTCGCGGTCGGAGTTCCGGTCGCAGTCGGATTCCCGGTCGCAGTCGGAGTTCCGGTCGCAGTCG
>VFKJ01000013.1 GCA_009885595.1 Myxococcales bacterium
CCCGAACAGCGCCGGCGTCACCTTGTTCACCCGTTCGTCGGTCGCCTGCGCTGCGAGGATGGTGGCGATCAGCAACTGGTAGGGGTTCGCCCAGTCGAGCTCGTACTTCGCCTTTCGGATACTTCTGCTCGAGCCGCGCAATCACGTCGGACAGGTCTGGCATCGCGGTGCGCACGTTACCGTTGTAGAGCGCGGGGATGATCCGTTCTCTCACGCTCGCCCTGGCCGTGCTGCTCGCCACCTGGGCCCGCCCCAGCCGCGCCTGCACGAACTTCCTCGTCACCAGAGGCGCGTCCGTCGACGGCTCGACGATGATCACCTACGCCGCCGACTCGCACGATCTCTACGGCGAGCTCTATCGCTACCCCGCCGCGAAGTACCCGCCGGGCACGAAGCACGACGTCTACGAGTGGGACACCGGCAAGTTCCTCGGGCAGATCGACGAGGCGCGAGAGACCTGGGCCGTCATCGGCAGCATGAACGAGCACCAGGTCGCCATCGCCGAGAGCACCTTCGGCGGCCGCGAAGAGCTCGTCGACCCCGACGGGCTCGTCGACTACGGCAGCCTGATGTGGCTGGGCCTGCAGCGCGCGAAGACCGCGCGCGAGGCGATCCAGGTGATGACCGGCCTGGTGGAGAAGTACGGCTACGCCAGCTCAGGCGAGTCGTTCTCCATCTCCGATCCCAACGAGGTCTGGCTGCTGGAGATGATCGGCAAGGGGCCCGGCAACAAGGGCGCGGTGTGGGTCGCGCGCAAGGTGCCCGACGGCTTCATCAGCGGCCACGCCAACGCCTCGCGCATTCGCCAGTTCCCCCTCAGCTCGCCCCAGGACACGTTCTACTCGAAGGAAGTGATCACCTTCGCGCGCGCGAAGGGCTGGTTCAAAGGCAAGGACGCCGACTTCTCCTTCGCAGACACCTACGCGCCCACGGACTTCGGCACGCGCCGGTTCTGCGACTCGCGCGTGTGGTGCATGTTCAACCGCGCCGCGCCCAGTCAGAAGCTGAACGACGCCTGGGCGGTGGCCGCCGACGACAAGGCCGCGCCCATTCCGCTGTGGATCAAGCCCGACAGGAAGCTCACCGTCGCCGACGTGATGGGCTTCATGCGCGATCACTTCGAGGGCACCGCGCTCGACATGACGAAAGACGTGGGCGCCGGCCCCTCGAAGCTGCCGTACCGCTGGCGGCCGCTGACCTGGAAGGTGGGCGAGGACGAGCACTTCAACGAGCGCGCCGTCTCCACCCAGCAGACCGGCTTCTCCTTCGTCTCGCAGTCGCGCGCGTGGCTGCCGGCGCCGATCGGCGGCGTGTTGTGGTTCGGCGTCGACGACACCTACAGCACCGTCTACTTCCCCGTGTACGCGGGCAGCACGCAGGCGCCGAAGGCCTGGGCCGTGGGCACCGGTGACTTCCACCACGTCACCTGGGACTCCGCGTTCTGGGTGTTCAACCAGGTCTCGAACTTCGCCTACCTGCGGTACGACGAGATGATCGTCGAGATCCAGAAGGAGCAGCGCGCGCTGGAGTCGAAGTTCCAGGCCGAGCTGCCGGAGATCGATGCCGCCGCCCTCGCGCTCTACAAGCAGTCCCCCCGCCTCGCGAAGGAGTACCTCACGAAGTACACCAACGACTCCGGGGAAGAGGTGGTGGCGCGCTGGCGCGAGCTCTCGAAGCACCTGCTCTACAAGTTCCTCGACGGGAACCTGAAGGACGAGCTGGGGAAGGTGAAGCACCCCGGCTACGACGAGAAGTGGCGCAAGGCCGTGGTGGAGAACACCAGCGGCAAGCTCAAGGCGCGCAAGACCCCCTGGGAGCTGCAGCAGGACAAGGTGCAGCACGAGAAGGCGATGGCCACCGCCGAGGCCATTCTCTTCGTGCTCACCGCCCGCGGCGTGGCGGTGGGCGCGAAGGAGAAGGAGACCCTCGCGAAGACCGACGATCTGAAGAAGCTCGAGGGCTGGCTGGTGAAGGCGGCCACCGCGAAGGCCGCCTCGGAGGTGATCGAGGTGGTGGAGAAGAAGTAGGCCTCACCCCGACCCTGTCATTTTCTTTGAGTCAGCAGGGCGCGCAGCCGCACGTTGTCCTTCTCCAGCCGCTCGATCTCCCGCTCGTGCGCGGCCACCAGCTTGCGCAGCGCGGCCACCTCGCCGGAAGGGTCGAAGGCGGGGACCGATTGCGTGCGCTCGGCCGGCTCTGCCTGCTCTTCAGACGGCTCCAGGGGAAGGAGCGCGTTCTCGTCGAGCTCGAGCAGCAACCGCTCGAGCCCGCGCTGCAGGTGGGGCGGCAGCGGCTTGACGA
Source organism: Myxococcales bacterium (assembly GCA_009885595.1). Lineage (GTDB taxonomy): Bacteria > Myxococcota > Myxococcia > Myxococcales > Myxococcaceae > Archangium_A. The sequence continues at coordinate 2,302 of VFKJ01000013.1, forward strand.
ACTCGATGGCGAAGCCGGGCGGCATCTTGCGGCTGACCGCGTCTCCCGCGGACAACGCGAACGCCACCTGGCCCGGCAGCACCAGCGGCTGATTGACGCCGGGCACCAGCACCTCGAGGGTGGCGTGGCTGCGCAGCGGCGGCACCTGGGCGCAGCGCACGAACGCGCCTCCCAGCGAGAGGTTCTCCACCGCCAGACCTAAGTGAAGCGAGCCGCCCACCCTCACGCGGCTGGACATCGCCTTGGGCTTCACGCGGGTGTGGCGTCGCTGGTTCTTCTTCATTTCGTGCCTCCGACCGCGTCGAGGACCTCGTGTTCGGCGTCAGTGAGGCAGGGGCCCATGCGCTCAGCCTACGCTGTGCTGATGGAATTGCTGCCCGTCGTGACGTCGAGCCTCTTGACCCCGCTTCGCTGAAGCCCAGTCCAGGAAACGGGGGGGGCCCATGCCTTGCACTCTGGCTGGGCGGAAATGAACGTCCCCAGCGCCCCCGTGTGGTGGTTCCTCGCCAGTGTCGGGGCGCTCTTCACCTTGTTGGGTACTCTTCTGGCGTGGCTGCGTGCGCGAAGGGTGGTGTCCGGTCAGCTCACGGACGCAGATCTTGCCATCACGGTGATGAAGCCGATGAGCGGTCAGGATCCACGCCTCGAGGAGAACCTGGAGAGTTTTGCGCGGCTGCGGGCCCCGGCTGACTTTGAAGTCCTGCTTTGCGTGGGGCGTGACACCGACGGCGCCTACCCCATCGCGCGCGACTTCGTGAAGCGCTACCCCCAGCGCTTCCGGCTCAGCGTCGGCTCCGCGCCGTCCTTTGGCAACGCGAAGGTGGCTCAGCTGATCAGCGCCTTTCCTCAGGCGAAGAACCCGCTCATCTGGGTGAGCGAGTCGAACGTCGACACCAGCCAGGCTTACCTCGAGGCGCTCGCCCTCACCTGGAAGCAAGCCAACGCGCAGGGACGGGTGAAGACGCTCGTGCACGCGCCCCTGGTAGGCGTGGGCGGGGAAGGGGTGGGCGCCGCGCTCGAACGCATGCACCTGTCCAGCCTGCTGAACCCCAACCACGAGCTGGCGCTGCTGGTGGGCCTGCACACCGTGGTGGGCAAGACCGAGTTCTTCCACCGCGACGACCTGCTCGCGCTCGGCGGCTTCCAGGCGTTCGGCAACTACCTGGGCGAGGACTACCTGATGGGCGCCGCGTTCGCCAAGGCGGGCGTGGTGCGGTGCATCAGCGTGCCCACGCGCAACGTGCTGGGGCGGATGACGCTGCAGCAGTGGTTCGATCGGCACGCGCGCTGGGCGGTGATGCGCAAGACCCTGGTGTGGCCGGCGTTCTATTTCCTCGAGCCGCAGCTCCACCTCGGCTGGCCCACGGTGCTCTTCCTGTGCGGGCTCGTCCCGGGGTGGCTGGTGGTGGTGCTGCTGCTGGTGCGCGTCTTCGTCGATGGCTTGAACTACGCGGTGCACGCGCGCCAGGCGCCGCGGGTGGGCGATCTGCTGCTGGTGCCCCTGAAGGAAGCGGCGCTCTTCGTGGCCTGGCTCAACGCGGTGTTCAGCGTGCACGTGAAGTGGCGCGCGGACCGCGCCATCGAGCTGGGTGCCCAGAGCCTGGTGGTGTCGACCGAGGCGAACCCCTCGCTGCTCGGGCGCCAGTACGCCTCGCTCTTGCGCGCGCTGGGGAGGTCCTAAGGCGCCTTGTGCGCGGGGAAGATGAAGTTCCGCATCAGCCAGAGCTGGGGAAAGGTGACGACCGCCAGGTCCGCGCTCATCTTCGCCAACAGGTACGGAACGCCCAGGCCGTCACGCAGCCACACGGTGACCTGGCCGTGCGCGATGCCCAACACCGTCTGCATCAGGAAGAACTTGAGGCCGGACTTTGCCACCGGCTCCTGGTGATCCTTGAAGGCGAAGTGGCGGTTGGCGAAGTAGCTGAAGGTCGAGCCCACGGTGGTGCCTGACATCGCGGCCGCGCGGGTGGGGCCGCCCAGGTAGAGCACCAGCGCGCCGGTGGTGAGATCGAGGGTGGTGGAGATCGCCCCGATCATCAGGCTGCGCGCTGCCCAGAATTTCCAGATGCGCTCCGTCCATTTCATGGGGACCTGCCATCCACCTAAGCACTGTTCGGGCCGGGGCTACTCCTGGGAGAAGCGCAGCTCCTTGCTCGCATCTCTCACCCCTCGCCGCTGAGGGTAAAGGCCGCGTCTGCGGCGCGGCCCAGGCCCTCCGCCACGCTGGTGAAGGCATCGGCGGTGCGCAGCCGGGCTTCCCCGAACTTCCTCGCGAAGAGCGCCCGCACGGCGGGGATCTGCGAGCTGCCGCCGGTGAGGAACACCGAGTCGATCTTCAAGGACTTCGGCGCGCGCGCGAGCAGCTCGTCGGTGCAGGCCTCGAGCTCGTCGAGCAGCGGCTGGCTGAACTTCTCGAACTCGGCGCGGGTGATCTTCTCCTCGAGCTGAATTCGTTCGTCGTCGAACACCACGGTGGCCTTCGTCTTGGTGCTGAGCTCGACCTTGGCCTGCTCGATGGCGCGGAAGAGGCGGTAGCCGAGGTTGTACATCACGAGATCGTGCAGGGCCTCGATGGCGGGGATCGAGTCGCTGGTCTTGAGCATCTGGTCGATGAGCTCGCGGGTGCTGCGTTCGCGAATGAGCGACATCTCGTTCCACGAGAGCAGCCGGCCCAGCACGTAGGTGGGAATGGGCATGCGCTTGAAGCCGACCTCGTAGGTCGAGCCCTGCCCGAAGTACGGCAACAGCTTGTGCTTCATGATGGCCGCGTCGAAGCGATCGCCGCCCACGTAGACGCCCGAGCTCGCCACCACGTCAGCGCGGCGATCTCCCTTCACCCGGCGGCCGGGGCCCAGCCACATCAAGGTGAGATCGCTGGTGCCCGCCCCGAAGTCAGCCACCAGCACCAGCTCGTCGCTCGTCAGGGTGGCCTCGTAGGTGAGCGCCGCCGCGATGGGCTCGATCACGAAGGACACGCTCTTGAAGCCGGCCAGCTCGGCGGCCTTCTTCAGGCGCGCCTCGGCGAAGGCGTCCGCCTTGGGGTCGGTGGAGAAGCGGGCGGGGCGGCCCATCACCACCTCGTCGAGCTCGCCCCCCAGGGCTTCACCGGCGCGCGTGCGCAGGCTGCGCAGAAAGACGGCGATCAGCTCCTCGAGCAGCAGGGTTCGCCCGCGGATCTGGGTGCGGGTGAAGGTGGTGCTGGGCAGCCAGGTCTTCATGGACTGAATGAAGCGGCCGGCGTTGTCCTCGAGGTAGTGCTCGATGGCTCCGCCGCCCGTGAGCACTTCCTGCGAGTCTTCGGGGAAGAAGAGCACCGAGCGGGAAAGCTTCG
>VFKJ01000871.1 GCA_009885595.1 Myxococcales bacterium
CGCCCGGGCGGTGCGCCTGCTCGAAGACGCGCTGCTGTTCGTGCCTCAGCACCTCGACTCCACCCTCGCGCTGGCGCCGTTGCTGGTGAAGGAGCGGCGCGCTCCCGAGGCGCGCGCGCTGCTCGAAGGCGCGCTCACCTTCACCTCGGGCCCAGACACGCGCCGGGTGCGCCGGAAACTCTTCGTGCTCTTCCCCGGGTTCAAGACGCTCTGGCGCTGGCTTCGCGCCTGACCTGCAGCACCGTCAGCGGGCTGCCACGGCCGCGCGAATCGCCTCGAGCAGCCCGAGGATGTGCGCCATCGGCTTCCCCTGGGGCGGCGCCTCGAAGTGCCGCCAGCGCCGCTGCTCGAAGAAGAGGCAGGCGCGCAGCTCGGTCAGCTCGACGGGCAGCGTGCCGGCTCGGGCGTGCTCGTCGGCCAGGTCGCCCAGCCGCTGTCCGATCGCCTCGTAGCCGTTGAGGGTGAGGGCGAACCGCTCGATCTCCTTCCAGTCCCCGTCCGCAGGGGGGATGTGGGCGAGTTCGAGGCCCTCGTTCGAGATGGATTCGGTCGCCAGTCTCCGCATCTTCGAAGTCATAGCGCGGCCATCGGCACGGTCCACAGCTTCACGAGCTGAGCCTCGCTTTCAACGCCGCCGGCGCAGGGCGAGCAGCATCAACAGCGGCAGCGCACCGGCGAACAGCCCGCTGCTCGACGAGCAGCCACAGCCCGTCGGCCCCCCGAGCGCTCGGAACGTCAAGGTGCCGCGGCTGCTCGCGCCGGCGGTGTCACTCACCGTCACGGCAAACGAGAGCTCGCCCGTCTTCGGCATGGTGAACGAGGCCACCGCCGTCTGCGCGCTCTGGAGCGCCGCGGCGTCGCCGCCGGTCTGCGCCCACGCGAAGGTGAGCGCGTCTCCGTCGGGGTCGCTGCTGCCCGAGGCGTCGAGGTTGATCAGCTCGCCGGGCTTCACGTCGCGTGACTCGAAGGCGAGCACCACCACCGGCGCTCGGTTGAAATCGGTGATGCTCACCGAGGCCAGGCCGGTGGCGTTGAGGTTCCCATCGGACACCACCACCTCGAACGTGAGCGGCGTCGCGCTGGTCACTTCCGGCGCGAGGAAGCTGGCGGTGGGCGCGGTGGGCGTGAGCAGCGTCACCGTGGCGCCGCCGGTCTGCCGCCACTGGTAGGTGAGCGGATCCGAATCGAGGTCGCTCGCCGTCGCGGACATCGAGACGGTGGTGCGCTCCGGCGCCGTCGCAGGCGCGGTGACGATGACGGCCGGCCCCTGGTTCACCTGCCGCACGGTGAGGCGCACCTGCGAGGACGCGGTGAGGCTGCCGTCGGACACCACCAACTCGAGGCGCACCACCTCGTCTGCGGAGACCTCGGGCGCGGTGAACTGCGGCGACTCCGCGCTGGCGTCGGAGAGGGTCACCGCGGGACCGGAGAGCTGGCTCCAGGCGAAGGTGATGGCGTCGGCGTCGGGATCGCTGCCCACGCCGGTGAGCGTCACCGGGGTGCGCTCCTCGACGGTCTGATCGCTGCCCGCGTTCGCGGTGGGCGCGCGGTTCACCTGGCGCACCGTCACCACCACCGTGTCCGCCGCAGAGTCGAGCGCGCCGTCGTTGACGATCAACTCGAACGACAGCGTGGCGTCCGCGGTCACCTCGGGCGCGGTGAAGACGCCGTTGACGAGGGTGACGGTGGGGCCGGTCAGCTGCGTCCACCGCGCGGTGAGGGGATCGTTGTCGGGGTCGGTGCTCGCCGAAGCGAAGAGCGTCACCTGCGTGCGCTCGTCGGCGGTGAAGTCCGCGCCGGCGTTCGCGAGGGGCCGGCGGTTGACGCACACGCCGCGGTCGGCGATCAACCGGGGGAAGGGCGTGTTGGTGATCCCGGTGAAGCCCACCGAGTCGAGGTCCCAGCCTGCGCCCGCCGACGCTTGATCTGAGCCGATGCGGAAGCGCACCTTCACCGTCTGGCTCCCGTACGCGCCGCCGAGGTCGAGGGTGGTGGTGGTGAAGGCCGGGTAGCCCGGGCTCTTGCCGGTGTAGGCCTGCCGCCCGAGGAGCGGGTTGTTGCTGCTGGGCCCGCCGAGCGTACCGGTGTAGCTCGCGCCGACGTCCGTCCAGGTGGAGCCGTTGTTGGTGCTGAGCTCGATGACCGCGCCGTCGTAGTTGATGGTGGCGTCAGCCTCGAAGTCCCAGCGGTGGTTGAGCACGAGGCCCAGGCTGCCGCTGGCGGCGACCTGCAGCGGAGGCGAGACCAGCGAGATGTCGGCGTTGGCGGCGGGGTCGCGGCCGAACCACACGCCCTGGGCCGCGGAGAGGCGCTTGTGCGCCCAGTCGAAGTTGGCCGAGAGCGCGGCGTCCTTCGCGAAGGTCCAGGCGGTGATGCCCGTCTCCGCGTCGTCGGTGGCCGAGCTCGCCGCTGCCTCGTCGGAGTGCACGCGGAACCGCATGGTGGCGGTGCGCCCGGCGGGAGCCATCAGGGAGGGATCGTTGAACGCGAGGCTTAGCTCGATCACCGTGGGCGCGCTGATGCCCGCGAGCGTGAGGGTGGTGGTGGCCAGCGTGGTCCCATAGGGCCGCGAGGTGGGGAAGGTGAGGGTGGGGTTGAGAATGGTGACGCCGGGCGTGGTGGTGGTCAGCGTGCCCGTGGTCGCCGTCAGCGGCGCGTAGCCCACGTTGCGCAGCATCACCTGCAGCAGGCCGCGCTCCCCGACGTCGAGCACGCCGTCCCGATCGCACCACGAGGTCTCGTCGCTCAGGTCCGCGCCGAGGAAGGTGAGCTCGTTGCCGGTGCTGAAGTCTTCGACCACGGGGACGTGGGTGGTCGAGGCACGATCGGGAGCGACGGCGCGCAGCCCCAGCCCGCGCCGCGCGAAGGCGGTGGAGAAGAGCTGGAAGTCCGTGAGGTCCGCCGCGGCCACGGCCGCGAGGATCCCGTCGCGCGCCTCGGTGAAGGTCGGCTGCGGAGGCGTGAGCTTCAACCCGGCCACCAGGTACCGCATCATCCGATCGCGAGCCTGATCGAAGGTGAGGCGCGGCGAGGCGCGCAGCAGCGCCGCGTAACATTCCCACAGCGTCACGGCCCACAGCTCACCGGAGTTGTGCACTTCGGCGTTGGTCGCGCCTCCGTTCGCCGACGGCGGGCCTGACGGCAGCGCGACGCCGTTCTCGATGTGCTTGAAGGTGAGCGGGTTCCTGGTGAGGTCGGTGGAGTACGGGTAGCGGCGAATGCCGAAGTAGCTGGCGTTCGCGAAGCCCGGGCCCATCTGCGAGTAGGCGGCGGTCGCGTAGACGCCCGCCCAGTTCGCGTTCACCTGGAGATCGGCCTCGCGCACCATCAGCAGCAACGAAACGAAGTCGGCCCAGCCCTCGCCCAGGCTGCGGCCCTGCTGATTCCCCAGGCCCGCCGCGTTGGAGATGAGCCGGTTGCTCAGGTAGTGGCCCCACTCGTGGCCCACCACGGTGTTGTCGAGCGCGCCGGCCCTGCGGGTGATGGCGGTGCGGCTCATGGTGAGGGTGACCGCGCCCGCCGCGAGGTTGGTCTCGAGGGTGGTGCCGTCGGCCTGGGTGACCGAGAGCACGGGAAGGGTGACGGTGGTGATGGTGCCGTCGGCGGCCAGGCCGGGAGGGGTGTTGGCGACGACGTTGTTGACGATGATGACGCCCACGGCGCCCGCGTTCTGCGCGTTGAGCGCCTTGGTCGCGAAGGTGCAGGTGCCGCGATCGATGACCGCGATCTTCCCGGTGAGCCCGCTCAGCGCGGCGCAGCCATCGGTGGCGACGACCGCGCCGCCAGCGGTGAGGGTGAAGACGGGGGCGCCGAAGGCCGCGAGGCCGGTGGGGTAGGTGCCGCCGGGCACCGCGACCAGCGAGCTCAGCCCCGCGGGAACCCACACGTACATCTGCATGCGCGGCCGCGAGCCGTCGGCCGGGGTGCTCATGTTCGCGTTGTTGCTCCCCGCGTGGTCCTGCGCCTCGGCCTTGAGGCTGTCGCCGCCTGCGCCGCCCCGGGAGAAGTTGTTGGTCTGACCGTTGCCGGCCGCCTCGTTGAAGCCGCGGTCGTAGAACCAGTCGTGCAGTTGGTTGATGTCGAAGAACAGCTGGGTGATGCCCGCCCGCTGCTGATCGCTGCTGACGTCGGGGTCCTGCGAGGTGTCGTAGAGGCGATCGAAGGTGTTCGGGCTGGTGGTGGTGGCCCGCATGTCACCGCTGTTGAAGCCGTCCGGCGCGACGAGGTCGGCGTAGGCGTCGACGTTGTTGCCGGTGGTCTGGGTGGCGCCGGTCGCCAGCCAGGGATCGTTGGTGCTCAAAGGACTGTTCTGCAGGGTGACCAGCGTGGGCGCGATGAACGGCGGCACGAAGCCGTTGTTCGTGCCGGTCGGGTGCGGAGAGGCGGTGATCCCCTGCGGGCCGTCGTCGGGCAGGTAGAGCCCGCTGTTCTGCGCCCACACCCGGTAGCCGAACGAGTCAGCCTCGGTGAGGTTCTTGCGGGAAAGAATGCTGCCGTCCTCGGCCGACACCACGAAGGCGTACATCGCCGACTCGGTGGTGCCCGGCGCAAAGACGTCGAGCTCGAGGTGCCACGCGGGTACCAGGCGCTCCGGCAGCGCGTAGAGGACGTTCTTCGCCCGGCCCTGGAAGGGCAGCTCGGTGGTGGCGGTGAAGCGCCGGAAGCCCGCCTCGTCGAGGCTGCCCTCGTGGAAGCGGGTGGACTCCACCGGCGAGCCGAGGAGATCGAACCAGGCCGAGGCGAGCGCGGTGGGTGCGGCGAGCTTGAAGCGCGACTGCTTCATCGAGGCCGGCGAGAGGTAGCCGCTGAGCGCCACCAACTCGAGCCGCGGGTTCAGGGCGACGTTGAGGCGATCGCGGAACACGCTCACGCCGTTCACCCGCTTCTCGAAGCTGGCGATGATGACGCCTTCGCCGGTGTCGTGCAGGTGAACCAGCGCGGCCTCGGCGAGTTCGGCGGCGTCGGCGCGGTAGAGCCCGGCGTGCGCGAAGAGGTAGCGGCGCGCAGCCTGCTCGATGTTCAGCCCCAGGTCGCGCGGTGAGCGGGTGCCCGGCGCGGGCGGAGCGGCCCAGAAGAACGTCGGCACGCCCAGGCGCGGCTCGGTGCCGGTGACCACGCCGTCGAAGGTGCTGGCGGCGTCCGGCAGCGGGCGCGTGACCGTCGACGAGGTGAAGGCGTCGAGGTTGGGGAGGTCTCGCGCGAACGAGGTGGTGCCTGCGAAGACGAGGAGCGCGGCGATGAGACGCATGGTGCGAGTGCCCGGGGAAGCGAGGCGCCCACTCTCTCACGGACGTGCCGTGGAGCGTGTGGCGCGCACG
>VFKJ01000129.1 GCA_009885595.1 Myxococcales bacterium
CACCCAGGGGGCAACGACGGCGCGAGGCGTGGCAGACTGGAAGCGATCTCTCGAAACCGCGGCTTATGCCGAGCACCGCATGACCCGCGGTTCTTGAGGATCGTCTCCACTGGAAGACTCAGGGGCTCATCTCGTACGCGTCGCGCAGCGGCCAAAGGTGCTCGGTGAACACCCGCTCGGCGCGCGCGGCGTCGGGCGCGGGCTTGCGCAGCATCTTCTGGCACAGCTCCATCTGGGCGGGCGTGCTGCTGGGCTTGCCGTAGAGCTGCAGGGCGAAGCCCGAGAGGTCGCGCACCAGGCAGTCGAAGATCTGCCCCAGCACGTCGTCGGGCAGGTCCTTCTCGAGGTTGCGGTACTCGAGCAACAGCTGCCCGTAGACGACCAGGCTGAAGATCTCCCCGAGGGCGAGCAGGAAGTCGATGTCCTTCCCCTGCGCCGCCACCGCCGCGGGGTCGGTGGCCGAGACCACCAGGAACTCCTTGAACACCTCGATCTGCTCCTTGAAGAGCTCCACGTTGGGCAGCGACACGCTGGCGTAGGCCGCGGCGAAGTCGTGGAACTGGATGCCCGAGAGGCCCTTGGTCGGCCCCTGCGCGAAGAGGAAGTCGTCGTTGCGCGCCTCGCGCACCCGGGGGATGGCGGGGAACTCGCCGGGGTTGAAGAAGTAGTTGCGCATGAACTTCACCACCAGCGCCATGTTCACCGCGACCGTGCCCTCGAGCTTGGGCAGCGCGCGGATGTCGCGGGCCGCCATCTCGAAGACCATGTCCTTCTCGAAGCCCTTGGCGGCGATGACGTCCCAGAGGAGGTCGATCACCTGCTCCCCCTGCGTGGTGACCTTCATCTTCACCATGGGGTTGAACAGCAGGTAGCGGCGATCGGTAGCCGAGGCGGTGCGCAGGTAGTCGGAAGCGCGCCGCGCGAACGCCTTCATCGCCACCAGCCGGCAGTAGCCGTCGGTGAGCAGCCGGCGCACGTGGGGGAAGTCGGTGACGTGCTTGCCGTAGAGCACCCGGTTCGAGGCGTGCTTGATGGCCTCGTAGAAGGCGTGGGTGCAGATGCCGATGGAGGCCCAGCCGAGGTTGAACTTGCCCACGTTCACCGTGTTGAGCGCCGAGTCCCACGCGTCGGGGCCGCGGGAGAGGATGTCGGCGTCGGTGATGGGGTAGTCGTGCAGCGCGTACTCGCTCACGTACGACTGCGAGTTGACGACGTTCTGCACCAGCTCGTACTTCTCGTGCTGCGAGTCCACCGCGAAGAAGACGTACTCCCCGGTGCCGGCCAGCTTGGCGAAGGTCGAGACCAGCGCGGCCTTGTTGCCGTTGCCGATGTAGTACTTCGAGCCGTTGGCCACGTACGCGTCGCCCTTCGGGGTCAGCGTCATCTCGGTGGAATAGAGGTCAGCGCCGTGCGCGCGCTCGGACAGGCCGAAGGCGAAGATACCGCCCTCTCGCAGCAACCTCGCGGTGGTGGCCTTCATCGCCTCGTTCTTCCCCATCCACAGCGGGCCCAGCCCGAGGATGGTGACCTGCCACGTGTACCAATAGGCGAGCCCGTAGAACGCGGTGAGCTCGTTGAACTCGCAGTTGCGGAAGGTGTCCCAGCGGACGTTCGGGTCGCCGCCGCCATAGGCCGCGGGCGTGAGCAGGGTGGAGAAGAGCTGCTCGCGCTTCACCAGGTCGAGGAAGTCGGCGTACCAGGTGCCCTGCCGGTCATCCTGCTTGAGCTGCCGTTTGCCCTTGGTCTCGAAGAAGGTGATCACCTTCTTCATCAGCGCGGTCGAGTGGTCGTCGAGTCCCTGCGGGGCGTAGCGCTTCGGGTTGAGGAGCATGGCGTGCTCATACTGCGTCCTCGAGGCTGGCGACGATCTTCAAGAACCGCGGGACGACGATCCAAACAATCGCGGGCGATGCTCCGAGTGAAACGTGGCGAGAACGATCGCGGCGAGCGCGATCGAGATCCCGCGGTTTCGAGAGTTCGCTTCCAGGTAATGGCTTTGAAGGAGCCGGTACTGGGCCTTCCACGGGGAATCGGAGTCAACCTGAAGGCAGCGGGCGTCCCAGGCGATGTCAGCCATTGCGGTGGAGCGTAGAATTACTTCCTCGCCGCTGCGCTGGCCACCTACCGCGAC
>VFKJ01000318.1 GCA_009885595.1 Myxococcales bacterium
GCACTGGCAAGCGCCGAGCTGTTCGATCCCGCGCTCGGCACCTGGAGTCCCTCGGGATCGCTCGCCAGCGCGCGCAGCGCTCACGCAGCGACGCTGCTCTTCAGCGGAAAGGTGCTCATCACCGGCGGAACAGGAAGCGCGGGAGCGCTCGCGAGCAGCGAGCTCTTCGATCCCGCGAGCTCTGGGTTCAGCGCGACGGGCAACCTCGCGGGCGCGCGCGCGGGCCACTCGGCGACGCTGCTGCGAACGGGCGACGTGCTGATCGCGGGCAGCGATTCGTCGAGCGCTGCGACCGAGCTCTATCGCCCGATTCCAGGGGTGTTCGAGCCTGGGCCCCCGCTGACAGTGGCGCGCGGCGGCCTGGCTGCGACCACGCTTCCCAGCGGCGAGGTGCTGCTGAGCGGGGGAACCACCACGACCCCGGGGACCGCGGAGCTCTTCGACGACGGCCGTGCGGCTCCCCTCAGCGCGCGGCCGGTCATCGCGGGCGGGCTCGCTCCGGTTCTTCCCGGCGCTGCGTTGCTGGTGAGCGGCACCTTGTTCACCGGGGTGTCGGAGGGTTCGGCGGGCAGCCACCAGTCCTCGCCCTCGAACCTGCCGGTGTTCCGCCTCTCGCGGGAAGACAGCGCAGCCGAGTCGTCGCCTGCGCTCGCGTCGTTCTCGCCGACGACCGCGAGCCTGACGGTGGGCGTCGCGGTCCAGCCGGGGTGGCACTGGCTGAGCGTCTCGGTCAACGGCACGCCCGGAACGGCGAGCCCGGTGCTGGTGCCGCCTCCCCCGTCGGCGTTGAAGGTGCTCGGCGTCGGCTGTCTCGCGGGAAATGAGTGCGCCAGCGGTCTCTGCTTCGACGAGGTGTGCTGCGATCAGGCGTGTACTTCGGCGGGCTGCTTCGCCTGCTCAGTGACGCGCGGGTCGGGCTCGAATGGGAGCTGCATGCCGGTGGCTGCGACGTTCTGCAGTGTCGACGCGGGTGTCACCGATGCGGGTGTGGTCGATGCGGGTGTCGATGCGGGTGTGGTCGACGCAGGGCAGGACGCCGGCGCCGATGCGGGTCCCTCCGCTCCGGTCATCACGAGCGCACCGAAACTGACCGCGAGCTGCTTCGCTGTGTGGGAATACCAGCCGGTGGTGAGCGGCACCGCCGCTCGATGGACACTGAGCGCCGCGCCCGAGGGCGCCAGCATCGACGCCACCAGCGGAGCGATCGCCTGGACGCCTTCGACGGAGCAGGCGGGCACGCAGCACCTGTCCATCACCGCGGAGAACGGCATCGGCTCCGACACGCAGGCCTTCGACGTGGAGGTCTCCTGTCAGCGGCGCACGCTGAGTGTCGGCTGCAGCACCGGGGGCGAGGGCGCCTTCCTGCTCGTGGCGTTGGCGCTGCTGCGACGCCGCATCTTCTCCTGCAAGTGACGCGAGTGACGGCGAGTGGTCGCAGAAAGACAGCGACGCCGACGCCCACGTGGCGGCGACTTCATCGAAGTGCTGCACGACGGAACGTGATCAACCTTGCCCTCAGCGCTCACGCGATCGGTGGCCAGTTCGCGTAGAAGCCCAACCATGCGTCTCGCCCTCCTGGGACTGATGTGGTGCGGCTGCAGTACCGCGCCGGTGGTGGCTGCCGCTCCGGTCTCGAGGCCCGTCACCGGGCTGGAAGTCGAAGCGGTCTCGGGGCTGGGCTTGTTCGCCGACGAGCGCGTGCGCAGCCAGGAGTTGCTGAGCGCCGCGCTCCTGGCCCGCGATGCGGGTGTACTTCCGCCCGAGGTGACGCGACGTGCCTGGGCGCTGGCAGCCGAGGGCCGCCACCCGTTCAGCGGCGCCGCGTGCGGAAAGCCGCTGTACCCGTACGAAGCCCGGAAGCGCTGGGGCCGCGCGCTCGGCCTCACCGGCAGCGTCGGGAGTTACGTGGGGTGTGAACGCGACGGTGGGTGCGAGCTGAGCGTGTACGGGCGGCCGCTCGATGAGGAAGAGGCCGAGCGCTTCACGCTCACCGCGGCGATCTCGAGGGACGGCGAAGCCCTGACCGCGCTGGCGGCGGCGATCCCGCAGCTGACTTCGCCACCTCCGAGCGAGGGTGGGGGCGGGTTGCTCGGTGGCCTGGGTGGAATGAGCTCACCCGTTCAGGAAGAGGATCGCCTGGCGGTGCAAGTGTGGGCGGCGGATTCACGTGACGGAATTCGGGTCGACAAGAGCCAGGTGCCCTTCCCTGCCCTGACGCTTCAGCACGCCCAGGTCTGCACCGACGACTCGGTGCAGCTGCTGATCGAGGTCGCCTCGACGGGCGCGCTCACCCGCTGCGAGGGGGAGGATCCGGAGTCGAGCTGCGCGTGTGGCCAACTGCAAAAGCTCGCCCCGGCCGCCTGGCTCGCCGGAAAGCGGTGGAGCCTGAGCCTGGGCGTCGATCGGAAGGACCAGCTCACCGGCGATCGCAAGCTCGTGCTCAGCGGCTACTGGAACACCTACCTCCAGCGCGTGGACGTGCCGGGCCAGAAGTACCCCCACTTCAAGCCGAAGGTCGAGGACCCGAGCATCGAGGCGTGGACGCCGGGCTCTTCGCGGCTCGCGACGGACTGCCTGGCGAACGCGTTCACCGGGCCGGGGACGATCAACTCGAGGTGGGCGCTGTGGTTCGACGCCGCGGGCCGGCCGACGAAGGTGGTGGAACAGAAGGGCTTCGCGCCCCTGGCGGCGGACGTCGCGGCGTGTGTCACGCGCGCGCTCCGCACCGCGCAGGCGCCCTGCCCTGCCCGCGCGGGGTTGTGGGCGATGGCCAACCTCAGCGTCACCGCGCGAGATCCAAACGCGCCGCAGAAGTCACTCAAGGATCTGCTGGGTCCTTGAGGAGGGCCGGGCCTCCGCCGCGGTACCAGAGGGTGACGAGGCGGCGCGGGCGATCGGAGCGGTTGGGGCCGCTGCCGTGCGCCAGCAGCGGGTGGAAGAGCACCGCGTCTCCGGGCTCCATGGGGACCAGCTGGCGGTGCGTCTCGTCGAACACGCCCTCGTTCATCGAGGTGTGATCGTAGGCAAAGTCGATGAGCCCCCCGAGGTGCGTGCGGCCGAGCACCTCGAAGGCGCCGTTGGCGGCGGCGGTGGGATCGAGCGCGATGACGAGGTTGAGCCCGCCGTGCCGCTCCAGCCGACCCCGCGTGGCGCCGACCACGAAGTGCGCGTCTTGATGAAAGGGGAAGCCGGTGCCGAGCTTCGGCAACTTGAAGTTCACCTGGTCGACGAGACACTTGGGCGCGTCGAGCCCGAGCTCCGCGAGCGCGTGGAGCAGGCCGCGATCTCTGCGCAAGTTCGCGAACACCGGCTGGCCCTTCGAGGGAAAGGAGATCTTCCGCAGCGCGCCGGGGGCGACCGCCAGCTCACCGCGCCGCCCCGAGACCGACTGCACCTCGAACCCCACGCCGAGCTTCACGGTGTCGCGCGTGATGTCGGCGACCGAGGCCTCCATCGTCTCAGAGGCGCGCAGCAGCTCGGCCACGGTCTGGGCGCCGAGGAACTCGGGCACCAGAATCCACCCTTCCCGCTCGAGGGTCGCGCGCGCGTCGGCTGGGAGAATCGGAGCAGCCACTGGGGCCTGAGTAGTCTCATGCGCCCTCGCGCAGGTGAAGTTTGGAGTAAGAGGTCTGCAAGCCCTCTCCCCGACAGGTTTGAAGATGCCCGACATCGCCTCTCGCAAGTTCGTCGAGACGTTCCAGCGTGCCTTCGCGAAGTCGGGCCGCCTCAGTGACCCCGACCTGAAGGCGCTGCAGACCGCCCAGAGATCGATCACCAACGTCACCGATCGCGCCGCCGCCCAGAGCGTGATGGCGATGCTCCAGCACGACCGCGAGCTCGACTCCTTCGAGGTCGCGCCGATGAAGAAGGCGCTCGGGGTGCTGGTGGGCGTGACCAACGGGCCGCTCCCGGCCGATCTCGCGAAGGTGCTCGAGCACGCGGTGCCGCAGGCCAACGTGAGCGTGAAGCACTACGAGCTCTCGTTCGACGTCAGCGGCAGCGGCCCCGACTTCCCCGCCCGCGCGGTGGTGGAGCTCGACCGCAAGGCGAAGGGCACGGTGATCCTCGAGGCGAACCCGGATCGGCTCAACGTGAGCTCCGTGAAGGTCGCTGGCCACGACGTGCCCTTCACCCTGAAGGACGGGCGCCTTCACGTCACCGCCCCGGGCGCGAAGGCGCTCGAGGTGAACTACACCGTGAAGGCCGTCGACAAGGGCAACGACGCGTACGGCCTCATCAAGGACAAATACTCCGGCCGCATGTGGACGATGACGTGGCCGTACAACACCGGCGCGCTCTTCCCCTCGAACTCCGCCCCTTCCGACGGCGTCACCACGCGCGTCACCGTGAAGGTGGGCCAGGGCTTCGAAGCGGTGGGCACCGGCACCAAGGCGGCCGACGGCTCGTTCGCCACGAAGTCGCAGTCACCCGCGTACGGGTTCGCGTTCTACGCCGCGAAGGACTTTCAGCTCGGCGACGCGGGCTCGAGCAAGGACGGGGTGGCGGTCAGCGGCTTCGGCACGGCGTCCGTCCCCAAGGCGCTGCGCGACGCCTACCTGAAGACCGCGAAGGACTCGCTCGACTTCTATTCGCAGTGGCTGGGCAAGTTCGATTACGGCAACACGCTCAAGCTGGTGGAGCTCGAGGGCGGGCTCGGCGGCATGGAGCACACGGGGGCGGTGGCCATCATGCTCTCCTCCGCCAAGGACCCCGACTACGGCAAGGAGACCGCGGCGCACGAGACCGCGCATCACTGGTTCGGCGACAACGTGCGCATCGCCGACTGGGGCGACTTCTGGATGAGCGAGGGCTTCACCAACTACGCGACCTACCGCTTCTTCCGCGCTGACCAGGGCGAGGCCAAGTACACCTCGCTGCTCGACCGCGCGAAGATGGAGCTGCGGGACGCCCTGGAGGCAAACCCCCACGCGCTCTCCGCCCCGAAGAACACCGACGTGAACGAGATCTTCGACTCGGTGCCCTACGAGATGGGCCCGTGGATGCTGCGCATGATGGAAGCGAAGCTCGGCACCCCGAAGATGGACTCGCTCCTCAAGGACTGGTTCCAGAGCAACCGCCAGAAGACGGTCTCCACCGAGCAGTTCGTCGCGTTCGCCAAGAAGAAGACCGGCACCGACTTCGGCCCCTTCTTCAAGGAATGGAACTCGCTGACCGCGGTGCCTTCGTTCCACGCCGACGTGCAGCTGGCGGGCTCGAAGGTGAAGGTGACGCTCGCGGCGTCCACGAAGGTGCCGAAGGGACTCGAGCTGCCGCTGGTGCTCGAGGGTGACGGCGGCAGGACGAAGACGGTGATGGTCGATCCCTCGAAGCCGTTCCAGGTCGACGCGGGCTTCCCGGTGAAGCGCACGAAGTGGGACCCCGAGCGCACCGTGCTCGCGTTCGTTCGGTAATTCAGTGCGGAGCTTCAGCGTCGATCAGGCAGGCAGCGTTCGTCCCCGGAGCACGGTCCCCGCCAGGACCCGGAGCAGCCAGAGCCCCGTGAGCGCGAGGCCCGCCCCGAAGAGCCGCCACGCCAGCGGCTCGCC
>VFKJ01001001.1 GCA_009885595.1 Myxococcales bacterium
CACCGGGCCCAACAAGCGCCCGCTGAAGTCGCTGTCGGACATGCTGAAGGGAAAGCAGGGCCGGTTCCGTCAGAACCTGCTGGGCAAGCGCGTTGACTACTCGGGCCGCTCCGTGATCGTCGTCGGTCCCGAGCTGCGGCTGCACCAGTGCGGCCTGCCGAAGATCATGGCCCTCGAGCTCTTCAAGCCGTTCATCTACAACAAGCTCGAAGAGAAGGGCTACGTCACCACCATCAAGTCGGCCAAGAAGATGGTCGAGAAGGAGCGCCCCGAGGTCTGGGACATCCTCGATGAGGTGATCCGCGAGCACCCGGTGCTCTTGAACCGCGCCCCCACGCTGCACCGCCTCGGCATGCAGGCGTTCGAGCCCGTGCTGATCGAAGGTAAGGCGATTCAGCTGCACCCGCTCGTCTGCACGGCGTTCAACGCCGACTTCGACGGCGATCAGATGGCCGTGCACGTGCCGCTGTCCATCGAGGCTCAGATGGAAGCGCGCACCCTGATGATGTCGACGAACAACATCCTCAGCCCCGCCAACGGCAAGCCCATCATCGTGCCCACCCAGGACATGGTGCTCGGCATCTATTACATGACCCGCCCGCGCGAGTTCGCGCACGGCGAGGGCATGACGTTCGCGTCGGCCAACGAGGTCCGCGCGGCGTACGACCAGAACGCGGTGCACCTGCAGGCGAAGATCAAGTGCCGCCTCGACGGCAAGATCCACGAGACCACCGTCGGTCGCGTGCTGCTGGCCGAGATCGTCCCCAAGCGCGTCGGCTTCGACGAGGTCAACAAGGTCCTCGACAAGAAGCAGCTCGGGAACCTGATCGACATCTGCTACCGCCTCACCGGTGAGAAGGAGACCGTCCTCCTCGCCGATCGCATCCGCTCCTACGGCTACACGAACGCGACCAAGGCCGGCATCTCGATCGCGCTCAAGGACATGATCATTCCTCCTGCGAAGTACACGCTCATCGAAGCGGCGCAGAAGGAAGTCACCGAGGTCGAGAACCAGTACCTCGAGGGCCTCATCACCGTCGGCGAGCGCTCGAACAAGGTCATCGACATCTGGGCCCAGACCACCGAGGCGATCACCAAGAAGATGATGGAAATGATCTCGGAAGAGACCATCTCCGGCATCAGCCGCGAGGGGAAGAAGGAGACCCGGGTCCAGAAGAGCTTCAACCCGATCTTCATCATGGCCGACTCCGGCGCGCGTGGTTCGACCCAGCAGATTCGTCAGCTGGCCGGCATGCGTGGCCTGATGGCCAAGCCCTCTGGCGAGATCATCGAGCAGCCGATCACCGCGAACTTCCGCGAGGGTCTCTCGGTGCTCCAGTACTTCATCTCGACGCACGGCGCTCGTAAGGGCCTCGCGGACACCGCGCTCAAGACGGCGAACTCGGGTTACCTCACCCGCCGCCTGGTCGACGTCGCGCAGGACGCGATCGTCAACGAGTACGACTGCGGCACGCTCGACGGCATCGTCATCTCGGCCCTCGTCGAGGGTGGCGAAGAGATCGAGCCGCTCAACGAGCGCATCCTGGGCCGGGTGGCCCTCGACGACATCCACGACCCGGTCACGGGCGAGGTGCTGGTGCGCGCCAACGAGGAGATCGACGAAGCGCGCGTGCTCAAGGTGGTCAACGCAGGCCTCGACCGCGTGAAGATTCGCTCGGGCCTGACCTGCCAGACCAAGCGCGGCATCTGCGTCGAGTGCTACGGCCGTGACCTGGCCCGCGGCCGCAAGGTCTCGGTCGGTGAGGCGGTCGGCGTCATCGCCGCCCAGTCCATCGGCGAGCCCGGCACGCAGCTCACCATGCGCACGTTCCACG
Organism: Myxococcales bacterium; assembly: GCA_009885595.1. Classification (GTDB taxonomy): domain Bacteria; phylum Myxococcota; class Myxococcia; order Myxococcales; family Myxococcaceae; genus Archangium_A. Next base: position 1,836 of record VFKJ01001001.1, read on the forward strand.
TCGGCGGCGCCGCCATGGGTCGTTCGCAGCAGAGCGAGCTCAACTCGCGCTTCGCGGGCACGGTGAAGTTCATCGGCCTCTCGAGCGTGAAGCGCACCGGCGGCGAGTCGGTGGTCACCAACCGCAACGGTGAGATCATCATCGTCGACGAGTCAGGCCGTGAGCGTGAGCGTCACCGCATGGTGTACGGCGCGCGCCTGATGGTGAAGGAAGGCCAGAAGGTCGAGGCCAACTCCAAGCTCGGTGAGTGGGAGCCCTTCGCCATGCCGCTGCTGTCGGAAGTCGGCGGCGCGGTGAAGTTCGAGGACATCATCGAAGGCGTCACCATGAACGAGTCGACGGACGAGGTCACCGGCCTCAGCCGCCGGACGATCATCGAGTCGCGCGACCCGGAAGCCCGCCCGCGCATCACCATCCGCGACGGGAAGGGTGAAGTTCGCACCCTGCCCAACGGCCAGCCGGCGAGCTACTTCCTGCCCCAGGGCGCCGCCCTCGCGGTCGACGATCTCCAGGAGATCACCCCTGGCGAAGTGGTCGCTCGTGTTCCCCGCGAGACCACGAAGACCAAGGACATCACGGGCGGTCTGCCCCGCGTGGCCGAGCTCTTCGAGGCCCGCAAGCCGAAGGATCACGCGATCATCGCGGAGATCGACGGCGTGGTGTCGTTCGGCAAGGACACCAAGGGCAAGCGCAAGCTGATGATCACCCCTGAGGTGAACGGCGAAGCGCGCCCCGACCTCGCCAAGGAGTACCTGATCAGCAAGTCCAAGCACATCACGGTGCACGCAGGTGATCGCGTGCGCGCCGGTGAGTCGCTGATGGACGGCGCGGCCAACCCGCACGACATCCTCAAGGTGCTCGGCGAGAAGGAACTCGCCCGCTTCCTGGTGGACGAGACGCAGGAGGTCTACCGACTCCAGGGCGTGAAGATCAACGACAAGCACATCGAGATCATCGTGCGCCAGATGCTGCGGCGCGTGCGTGTGACCGACGTGGGCGACACCGAGTTCTTGATCGATGAACAGGTCGAGAAGTGGGTGTTCGAGGAAGAGAACGAGAAGGCGCTCAACGCGGGCCGTCGCCCCGCGGTCGGTGAGCCTCTGCTCCTCGGCATCACCAAGGCGTCGCTGTCGACCGAGTCGTTCATCTCGGCGTCCTCCTTCCAGGAGACGACCAAGGTGCTCACCGAGGCGGCGATCTCCGGCAAGGTCGACTACCTGCGCGGCCTCAAGGAGAACGTCATCATGGGCCGGCTCATCCCCGCCGGCACGGGCCTGCCGAACTACAAGCACCTGGACATCCAGGTCGACAGCCCCGCGGACGAGGTTCAGAACATGGAGGACGCGCTGGCTGCCACGCACGCCGGCGATCCCTCCGCGCTCCAGAGCCCTTCCGCCCCCAGCCGCGCCGAAACCGGCGCCTGAGTC
>VFKJ01000273.1 GCA_009885595.1 Myxococcales bacterium
AGCCCGGGCGCGTCACCGGGCCGCTGCTCTCAGGCGGCGGCATCGTCGACGCCGACCTCCAGCGCGGCCCAGGTGAAGCGGGCCGGGACGCCTTCGGGCGCATGGCGTTGTTCTACGCGTTCGGCCGGCTCTCCTCGGTGAAGGACGTGGAGGTCCTCTCCGACGGCTCGAACGGCGGCCCGGCGATCGTCGCCTCCACCGGCAAGGACGTGGCGCACGATCTGATCAACCTGGGCGCGGTGATCCGCAACCAGGCGGGGCTCGACATCAACTTCGTGATCGACCCCGACAAGCCGCTGCCGCTGCGCCTGACCACCTACTACGTGCTCTCTCCGGGCGAATCGCGGGTGCGCATGCTCACCGCGTTCTGCAACGACGGGGAATCGCCGGTGCTGGCGCCGGTCCTCGAGCTGATGGATGTGGGGGCCTTCGAGCTGTTCAACCCCGGTCGCTGCTCCAACAGCCTGGGCGGCAGCAAGCTGGACCCCAACGACGACTGCACCTTCGCGCCCTCGAAGTGGTTCGGCACCCAGGGTGACGGGGTGGCCTATGGCATGCGCAGCTCGTCGCTGGCCGATCTCACCCAGCCCGTCGTCGCCAACGCGCTCATCGGCTACGGCGGGGTGATGGGCGCCTTCATCGAGGGCGAGTCGCTCACCGGCGTACTGAGCTGGACCAACCCCGACGTGCGCACCCGGCCCGGCACCTTCAACGTGCGGCCCGGGCAGTGGCGCGGGTACCTGCGCGACTTCATGATCGCCAACGACCTCGCGGGCATCAACGCCGTGATGCTGGAGGCCGACGGCAAGGCCACCGGCGCCCTCGCGGTGACGGCGACGCTGCCCGGCGGCGCGCCCGCGCCCCACGCGCGCGTGAGCCTCCTCGACGCCGCGGGCACCATGGTGGGCGTGATGGAAGCCGACGCCGCGGGCCTGGCCACCACCCGGCTCGAGCCCGGCAGCTACCAGGTGAGCGGCGCGCTCCAGGGGCGGCTGGTGGGGCCGCGGGTGACGGTGGCGGTGAGCGCGGGCCAGACGGCCTCGGCCACGGTGGTGCTGGCCGAGGCGCGCCAGCTCACCGTCACGGTGACGGACGCCGCGGGCACGCCGATGCCGGCGAAGCTGACGGTGTTCTGCGCCGGCGGGCCCTGCCCCTTCGGCGCTTCGACCTACGCTCAGCACGCCCTGCTCGAGGCCTTCGACCTGGGCGCGGCCACCATGGGCTTCGTGCCGGTGAACGGGCAGCTGACGGTGACGCTGCCCCCGGGCGAGTACGACGTGGTGGTCTCGCGCGGCCCCGAGTACTCGACCTGGCCCGACACCTGGCCCACCACCGCGCAGCGGGTCGACCTGCGCACGGCCGACGCCACCCTCGCGGCGACGCTGGGCCGCATCGTCGACACCACCGGGTGGATCTCGGCCGACCTGCACGTGCACGCGATCAACAGCCCCGACAGCGCGGTGCGCAACTCGGTGCGCGCGGCCAGCTTCCTCTCGGAAGGCGTCGACGTGCTGCTGTCCACCGACCACGAGGTGATCACCGACTTCGCGCCCATCGTGCGCGAGCTGGGGGCTGATCAGCTGATGGCCACCATGATCGGCGAGGAGGTCACCACCTTCACCCACGGGCACTTCAACACCTTCCCGATGGTCCAGGACCCCGCGCTTCCCAACGGCGGCGCGTTCGATCACGCCGGCGGAGAGGACGGCCCCAGCCTGCGCATGCCGCAGCTGTTCTCGGGCCTCAAGGAAGCGCACCCGGGCGCCGTGGTGCAGCTCAACCACCCGCGCGGCGGCAGCGGCGTGCTCACGCAGCTGAAAGTCGACACCGCCACCCTGGCCAGCCACGGCGACCCCGCGAACTTCAACATGGCGGCGGACCCGGCGGCGACGGCCGACGACACCAGGCTCTTCGGAGACGGCTTCGACCTCATCGAGTCGGCCAACGGCCCGGGCGTCAGCTTCACGGTGCTCAACGACTGGATGACGTTCCTCTCGCGCGGCACGGTGCGCACCTCGAGCGGGGTGTCCGACTCGCACAAGGCGTACGGCGACAGCGGCGGCTACGCGCGCACCTGGGCGAAGGTGGGCGACGACTCGGTGAGCGCGTTCCAGCCGGCCGTGTTCGCCGAGGCGATCCGCCAGCAGCACGCGTTCGCCAGCAACGGGCCGATCATCAGCTTCAGCGCGCAGAAGCTCGACGCGAACCTGCTGCCGGTGGGCGCGAAGGTGGACATCGGCGACACCCTGTCCATCGCCGCGAACGACCGGGTGGAGCTGACCGTCGACGTGCAGGGCCACGAGTGGCTGCAGCTCAACCGGGTGGAGATCTATTCGCACGCCACCGGCCGCGACGCGGTGAACGGCCTGGGCAACGACACCTGGCCCGACGGGCGCATCCTGCAGAAGAAGGACCTCGATGCGGTCAACCTGCCGGTGGAGCCGGTGCCGGGCACCAGCCTGCGCCGCGTGCACCTGGTGGAGAAGTTCGTGGTGCAGCCGACGGCGGACACCTGGTTCGTGGCGATGGCGCGCGGCACCACGGGGCGCAGCATGAGCCCGCTGCACGGCTCGCGGCCGGTGGCCTGGTCGAACGCGATCCTCATCGATGCCGATGGCTCGGGCGCCTACGACGACTTCCCGCTCAAGCCGGGGCAGCCGCTGCGGGTCGCCTTGCCTGAGCCCGCGCTCGAGCCGGTGACCAAGAAGTCGTTCGCCGAGGCGATCCGCAAGCTGCTCGAGCACGACTGAGCCTCCCTCTCCCCTGCGGGGGAGAGGGTCGGGGAGAGGGCTTGAAGAATGATCAGCCCGGAGCCGTCCGGCCACGAACAGAGGCCTCACCTGGACGCTGAGCAAACCCCTGCGCAACGAGTCGAGCCCGCGCAGTCGGGACGGGAACTTGTGCGTGGCACGAGCGCTGCTCCGGGGCCGCGCCATGCTCAAGACTTCACTTGCAGCCTCGCTGACGTGTCTTGCCGCCGCGCCATCCTGGGGTTTCTCGGTGGGCACCATCGCCACCAAGGGGTGCCATGAGCGCATCACCCTCGACGCCGCCCGCGAAGGGGGCCTCCTCCCCCACCCCGAGTCCGTCACCTCGGCCGACAGAACCCTGCTGGCCTCGTTGCCATTCCAGGTCGAGGGCGAGTGGGACCGCGGCACGCTGGCGCTGCTCATCTCGATTCGTGACAACGACTTCCACGGGGTCCAGGCGGCGAACTTCGCCGGCCTGAGCGAGGTCCACTTCTCTGCGCACCTGCAGCACGAGCACTGCCTGCGCGGGGCCGGCAACGACGGCGCCCAGGGCGACGAAGAAGCGCTGGCGCTGTGCCGCACCTACATCCTCGACGAGCTTCGTCTGGCCGCCACCGCCACCCCCGGCACGAACCTCGAGGTGGAGGTCGCGCTCATCGACGAGACCCGGCGTGTCCAGCTGCCCGCCTTCCAGGTGCACCTCGGCCGCGCGCTGCACGCCCTGGAAGACAGCTTCGCTCACTCCCTGCGCGAGGACGACTTCACCCAGGTGCGGTCGGTCTTCAACTACGTCGACCCGAACCTGGGCAACACCTACCGCGTCGAGCGCGACGGGCACGGCCACGTGGGCGAGTTCGACGCCTGCGAAGGTGGCCTCGCGGCCGAGCGCGCGGCGGCGGCCACCCGCGCGGCCGCCAGCGTCATCGCCTCGATGATGCTCGAGGGCGCCAGCGCCGAGGCGCGCCTGGCCGACGCGCAGCTCACGCTCGATCGGGTGCTCCGGTACGCCCCCGCGTGCAGTGACGGCGCCGCGTGGTGCCCGGAAGCCTCAGAGCTGCTGCAGACGTATCTCCCGCCGACGGCTGGCTGCAGCACCTCGGGGGCGGCGCCGCTGTGGGCGCTGGGGCTGCTGGGCGTGCTGGCCCTGCGCCGTCGGTCGCTGGGCGCGCTCGGCGCGGTGCTGGTGGCGACGGCGCCGCTCGCCGCGCAGGCGGAAGAGCCCGTCACCGTCTCCCGCCTCACCGAGCTCACCGCGCACGAGCCCGCGCCGAGCCTGAAGGTGATCCCCGCGATCGGCCTGGGCGCGTCGGTCGATCGCGGCGCGGCGGTGCTCGCGATCGGCGCGCGGCTTCCGCTTCCCGGGCGCTTCGAGTTCTCCGCCGATCTCGAGTTCAACCCGTGGTTCGACCTGCTCGCCGGCAAGGTGAGCCTCGGCGCGCTCAACGCCGGGCTCGGGGTGAACGTGCGCTGGGCGACCCTGGGACCGGTGCAGCTGCGCAGCGGCGTGGGCGTGGGGGCGAGCCTGCTGCTGCACGACACCGTGAGCGCGCAGGCCGGCAGCATCGGCCCCTTCGCGTTGCTCAGCGTGCTCAACGTGCTCTTCCCGGGGCCGGGCAAGACGCACTTCGAGCTGCGGCCCGACGCGGTGCTCACCATTCCCTCGCTGCGCGGAATTCCGCTCGCGTACCACCAGTACCGGCTGGTGCTCAGCCTGCGGCTCGACTGATTGATCAAAGCAGCACGGGGCGCACCGTGAACAGGTGAGGCAGACCAGTCAGGGGGGACTCGTTGATACGGTGTCGGCCAGGTCTGGAGCCTCATGTCCGCTGTGCCGTCCTCCGCGCACGAAGCGTTGCCCGTCCTCGACGACGTCCAGGTGGCGGTGGTGGTGCACGACCCTTCGGGCCGGGTGACGCAGAGCAACGCGCGCGCCCGCCAGCTGCTCGGGCTCAGCCAGGCCGAGCTGCACGGCGTGGAGCCCCTGCCCCCCTCCTGGGCCCTGCTGGGAGAAGACGGGGGTGCGCTGCCTGACTCTGCGCAGCCGGTGACCCGGGCCATCGCCACCGGACAGGCCGTGGAGGACCTCACGATCGGCGTGCGTCGCCCGCGCGAGGGCGACGTCAGCTGGGCCCGGGTGCACGCCACGCCCCGCTTCGATCCCCAGGGGCGGCTGCTGCAGGTGGTGGCCACCTGGGTCGACCTCAGCGCCAGCCGAAAGGTCGAGCAGGCGCTGCGCGACAGCGAGCTGAAGTACCGCACCCTCTACGACTCGATGGACGCGGCCGTGCTGCTGATGGAAGGTGAGGTGTGCGTCGACTGCAACCTCGCCACCGCGGCGCTCTTCGGGCTGCCTGACCGCGCGTCGATCATCGGGAAGACGCCGCTGGCGTTCGCGCCCGAGCACCAGCCCGATGGCCAGAACGGCCGCGCCTTCGAGTGGCACACCAGGCGCGCCGACGGGACGCCAATCATCCTCGAGGTGCTCCTCACGCCGTTTGGAGTGGGCGCGGGCACCCTCTTCCAGTGCGTGGCGCGCGACGTCACCCAGCGCAAGCACGCCGAGACCAGCCTGCGGGAGTCGGAAGCGCGCTTCCGCGCCATCATCGAGCACGCGGCCGAGGGCATCGTGGTGGCGGAGGTCGGCTCGCGGCGGCTCCGGTACGGCAACCCGGAGATCTGCCGGCTGCTGGGCCACTCGGCGGACGAGCTGCTGCGCCTGAGCGTGGCCGACCTGCACCCTCCCGAGGTGATGAACTGGCTGAGCGCGCAGTTCGATCGGCAGGTCCGGGGCGAGCAGACCGAGATCACCGCGCCCTGCCGCCGCAGGGACGGCTCGACCTTCGAGGCGAACATTCGCGCCATCCCCATTCAGTTCGACGGGAGGCCGTGCCTGGCGGGTTTCTTCTGGGACACCACCAACGCGCGCCTGCTCGAGGAAGAGCGGCTGCGCACCCAGAAGCTGGAGGCGGTGGGCATTCTGGCGGGCGGCATCGCGCACGACTTCAACAACCTGCTGCAGGCCGTGTTCGGCTTCGTGGCGGTGGCGAAGGAAGCCGCTGAGATGGACCAGGTCAAGCAGCACCTCGACCAGGCGGAAGAGGCGCTGGAGCTGGCGGTGGGGCTCACCACCCAGCTGCTCACCTTCTCCCGCGGGGGACTCCCGGTGAAGAAACCGCTGGCGGTGGCGCCCACGGTGGAGACCGCGGCCCGGCTCGCGCTGAGCGGCTCGCGAAACGACTGCGTGAAGGAGCTCCCCGCGGACCTCTGGCCGGTGGAGGCCGACGCGGTTCAGCTGGCGCAGGTGTTCCAGAACATCGTGCTCAACGCCGCCCAGGCGATGCCCGGCGGGGGCACCGTGGCGATCTCGGCGCGCAACGTGGTGGCCCCGCACCCTTCAGTGCCCCCGCAGGTCTCGCGGGGCCGCTTCGTCGCCATCTCGGTGCGGGACGGCGGCGGCGGCATTCGCCCAGAGATCCTGCCGCGAGTGTTCGACCCGTATTTCACCACCAAGGCCCGGGGCAGCGGCCTGGGGCTGGCGACCGCGTACTCGGTGGTGAAGAACCACGGCGGCTTCATCGACGCGCAGTCCACCCTGGGCAAGGGCAGCACCTTCACCGTTTATCTCCCGGCCACCGGCGCGCTGCCGCAGGTGAGCTCGGCGGGCTCGCCCGCGCGCCAACCGCGCAGCGCGCGCGTGCTGATGATGGATGACGAGGAGCTCATTCGCCGCGTCACCGGGAACCTGCTGCGCTCGCTGGGCCACGAGGTGGATCTCGCGGAGCACGGCGAGAAGGCGCTCGCGCTGTACGAGGCCGCCCTGAAGAACGGCCAGCCGTACCAGCTGGTGATCCTCGATCTCACCGTGCGCGGGGGCATGGGCGGCGCGGAGACGATCACCCGCCTGCGCCAGCTGGATCCCGCGGTGAAGGCGATCGTCTCGAGCGGCTATTCCGAAGACGCGGCCGTGGCCGAGTACCAGGCGCACGGCTTCGCGGCCGCCCTCAACAAGCCGTACACCTTCGAGCAGCTCAAGCAGGTGCTGGCCACCCTGCTGGCTTAGACGCGAATACCGGGCAGCGCGCCGGTGCTGTCGCCGAAGCTGGTCTGGGTGACGCCCAGCGCCTGCGCGAGGGTGACGAAGAGGTTCCCCACCGACGGCTGATCGGGGAAGCGCAGGTGCTGACCGGTGCGCAGCGCGCCGCCCGCCTTGCCGGCCACCAGCACCGGCATGTTGAAGTGGCTGTGGCTGTCGCCGTCTTCGATCTCGCTGGAGAAGAAGAGCGCCGAGTTGTCGAGCACGGTGCTGCCGTCGACCTCTCGAATGGCCGCGAGCTTGCGCGCGAGCTTGGCGAACTGCTCGACCTCCCAGCGGCTGATCACCTCCAGCGCGTCGTTCTTCCCCGGGTCGCCACCGTGGTGCGAGAGCGAGTGGTGCCCCTCGGTGATGGGCCCGCCGCCGCTGTTGAGGAAGCGGTACACGTACCCGCTGCCGGCGTTCTGCTGCATGTAGGTGACCGAGCGGGTGAGATCGCACTGGAAGGCGAAGGCGATCAGATCGAGGAACTGATCAGCCTTGTCGCGGATGTCGGTCCACGCGGGCGGGCGGGCGCCGGGCGCGCAGGCGGAAGGCTGCTCGGACGCGATGCGCACCTCGAGCTCACGCACGCCGCCCAGGTACTCGTCGAGCTTGCGCTTGTCGGTGGCGCCCAGGCGGCCCTGCAGCGAGCTGGTGTCTTCCTTCACCGCGTCCAGCACGCTCTGGCGGTACTTCTTCCTCTTCGCCACTGCGGCCGCGGTCTGATCGGGATCGACTCCGGCGAAGAGGCGATCGAACACGGCCTGCGGGTTGGTCTCCTTGGCGAGCGGCTGCGTCGCCGAGGCCCACGCGATGTTCCGCGCGTACGCGCAGGAGTAGCCCGAGTCGCAGTCGCCCGAGGCCGCGCCACCGTCCTGGCCCAGCTCGAGCGAGGAGAAGCGGGTGCGCCCGCGCCAGGCGTTCGCCAGCACCTGGTCGAACGAGACGCCGTTGCTGAGGTTGGCGCCGTTGGTCTTGAAGGGGTGGGCGTTGGTGAGGAAGGCGCCCGTGCCCGAGGCGTGATCGCCCGGGCCGTCGGGGCGCGCGGGGCGGTTGGCGAGGCCGGTGAGCACCAGGGTGTTGTCCTGCAGCGAGGGCTGGCCGTTCCACGCGCCCAGCGGCTGGAGGATGGAGCTCAAGGTGTAGTTGGCGCCGGTGGCGGCGGGGGTCCAGCGGTTCATGCGGATGCCGCAGGGCACGTAGAAGGCCACGAAGCGGCGCGGCAGCATCGACTGCGCGCGCGCCACTGACGGCAGCATCGCCTCGAGCGTGGGCAGCGCCAGCGCGGTGCCGAGCCCGCGCAGCAGCGTGCGGCGAGAGAGCCTCATGAAACCTCTCCCTCCTTCTCCCTCTCCCCGCGGGGGGTCGGGTAGCCCCGGGCGTTGACTGCCCCGGGGCCCCCACGGATCCGGACGTGCGGGACTACCGCATCCGGCTCTTCAGTCAGGACGTTC
>VFKJ01000320.1 GCA_009885595.1 Myxococcales bacterium
CACGACCTGCTCCACGTCGGCCGATTGCGCGCACTCCCTTCAGTACTGTGTTCAGGGTCGGTGCCGCGCCTGGTGCGACGGCACGGCACGCGCCGAAGGGATCGCCGCCGAGTGTCCAGGAGAGGAGCTCTGCGCGCCGACCGTGGCAGGCACCTCGTACCCCCATGCGTCAGGCATCTGCCGGCAGATGCAGGGCCCTGACGTCTACAACTCGCTGGGCGAGGTTGAACCCGATAGCCGGGTGCTGCTGGGTGGCGTTTGCATGCCGCCGGAGACCCGGTAGCCCGTCGCAGACATCGATTCTGATGGCTGAAACCGGGAGATGGGCCACATAAATGTAAACTAAGCGCGTGGAGCATCTAGGGATGGTCTTGGCGGTCGAAAGATCGTGCCGCGACAGAACGAACGCTCCGTCACCTTCGTCCGGCGCTCTCCCACGCTGCGAGTTCCGAGGGGGGAAGGCCGTAGCGCACTGAGGTGATCTCGTTGAGCGCCGCCAGCTCCTGCTCGGCCATCGCCACGAAGCGGAGCCGCGCCTTCTTCGGGAGATGTTCTTCGGAGAAGCGCTCGAGCCACGCCCGTCGCGCCGCCCGAGCCACCTTCTGCTGCACGAGCTGTTTGATGGCGGCCCTGAGCACCTGCCGATGCTCGAGGCGGAAGAGATCGGGTTCACCCAGCGAGGCGCGCACCTGCCCCAGTCGCGCCGCGCTTCGCTCGTACGCCCACGAGAAGAGATCTCGCAGCGGTTCGAGGCGGCAGAGCTCATAGACGGCCAGATACGCGCGCTGGAAAAGCTCGGCTGGGACGTCGACGAAGGAGAGCGGCACCAGGTTGTGGAGCACGAAGGGCAGGTTCGCTGCCAGGCGTGCGGTGCGCTTGTTCCCGTCGAGGAATGGCTGAAGGTACGGCAGGTGCACCAGGAGGAAGAACGAGCACTCGTACGGGTCGTCGATGCGTTGCGCGGTCAAGATGAGCTGGCGGAAGCACTCTTCGAGCAGCTGAGGATTGGCGAGGGGGAGGTAGACGCTCGCGCCGATCTGCACTGGGAGGACGCGCAGGCGGCCTTCGTCGAGGCGGGTGGCGAACAGGTTCTCCAGCAGGAGCGCGTGCAGCGCCTTCACGGTGCGCTCCTCGAGAGGAGGAATCGCGCCCGGTTCACCCACCAGGAACTCGATCGCCGCCTTGTGGTTGAGCAGCATCTGCGTCTCTGTCGCGCTCTTGCCTTCCGCCTTCGCTCCGGCGCTCAGCAGCCGCTCCGTGTCGAGTAGGGAATACGTGTTCCCTTCCAGACGCGCCGAGTTCCACGACAGGTCGAGCAGGAAGCGCTCGAGGACCTGTCGCGCGTAGGTCCCAGCAGGTCGATCGGCTTCTCCAGTCTGGCCCAGCGCGCGCAACCGCTCGCGCAGCGGTGCCGGGAGATAACTGGTCTCACCGGGCACGTAGGCATCGAGGAGCTCGCGCCGATAGCTGACGGGTGATCGTGCGCTCAGCGGCCGGAGGATCAGCTCGATCGCTTCATGCGCCTCTGGCGAGAGGGGCAGGTCAGCCGCGCGCGCCGGTGGGACTGCGCCAGCGAGCAGATAGCGGCGTGCTTTGGTGTTGCCCTGCGAGCTCACCCTCCCCTCGCGCTGCAGCTTCGCCAGGGCGCGCGTGAGCTGTTGCGTGGAAGACTTGAACCCCGGCAACGCTGCGCGAATGGTCGCAGCCGAGATCGGAGATGCCTGAGTTTTCAGGATCTTCAGGATCGCAGCGGCGAACTCATTCATTCATTCATTCATTCACTCATTCAATCGCTCAGTCAAGCGTAGGACTCCTCCTTTGAGCGGCGAGCGACGTAGGGTCCTACCCGATGTCGACGCTCGTCGATCTGATCGCCGCGGTGGACTCGGCCCTCTCGAGGGCACGCTGCCTCATGACCTTGGAGCGGCGCTTCGCCATCAGCGGTCGCTGAGTTCCCTTCGCGCCCCCTTTACCTGAATCGAGGAGCCGCCTCGTTGGTTCAGGGGGCCGCTCGGCTGCCGGTACGAGCAGTGCAGTTCGATGGCCGCGTGGGCGCGTCTGAGCGCGGGGGGAAGCAGCAATGAGAACGAGTCTGGTGGTGGGCGTGTACGCGGCGCCCGTGATGTTCCTGTTCAACCTGACGTTCGCGTACCTGATGGCGACCACCTCGTGCCAGGCGCCCCAGGTGGTGCTGATCAACGGCATTACGGTGGCCTGCATGTCGGCGATCGTGATGAGCGGCATGGTCTCGTGGTCGCGGTGGAAGAGCCTGCGCGCGAGGGGCGACGCAGACCAACTGCTCGCGATGGTGGGCGCGGCGGGCGCGGCGCTGTTCGCGATGGTGAACCTGATGCTCCTGCTGGCCACGCACTTCGTGCCGCCATGCGGCTGATTGCGTGGCTTCGCCTTCAAGGGGCGAGGCCCCCATGACTCGAGTCGACCGCGCCATGCTGTTGATGCTGCTCCTGGCGACGTTGTCGTCCGAGGGGAAGCCGAAGCCGGCCGTGGTGCTCTGCGTGAGCAACGAGAGCTCGGGGCAGCTGAGCCTGGTGGATCTCAAGGCGCGCGCGGTGATCGCGACGATCCCGGTCGGCAACCGGCCGCGGGGGATGCGGGTGATGCCGGGTGGGCGCGAGGTGATGGTGGCGGTGAGCGGATCCCCTCGGGCGCCGCTGCAGGGCGTGGAGGCCTCGACGTCTGATCGCCTCGCTGCCGGGCTGGCGGTGATCGACCTGGGGTCGCGGCAGGTCAAACGAACGCTCCCCGGTGGTGATGATCCTGAGACGTTCGATCTCTCGCGCGACGGAGCGCGGGCCTTCGTCTCGCACCAGGCCGCGGCGCAGCTGTCGATCGTCGAGGTCTCGACTGGTCACAGGCGCGCCACCGTGCAGGTGGGCGCGGAGCCCGAGGGGGTGACCATGAGCCCCGATGGGCGCACGGTGTTCGTCACCTC
>VFKJ01000100.1 GCA_009885595.1 Myxococcales bacterium
CTGGGAGAACGCCACGCCGGCGATCGCCCCGCGGGCGTCGAGCGAGACGTCGTTGAGGGCCGCGGGGAAGGAGAACTCGTGCGCGACCTTGAGCGCCTGCGCCGCGCTCACCAGGGCCTTCGAGCCGGGGACGAGGGTGAAGACGATCTCCGAGGTGGACTCATCGAAGGCGGTTCGCACCTGCTGCAGCGCCGGGCCACCCAGCACCGCCTGCGCGCCGGGCGGCACGCAGGCATCACACACCGCGACGTCGACGTTCTCGAAGGTGAGGTTCTTGATCGACAGCGCCCTGCCCTTCGCCACCTTCGCCAGCTGGTCTCCGAAGGCGGTGGCGATCTGCACCGAGTCGGTCAGCTCGAGCACCTCGATGCCCGCGGCCTGCGCGAGCGCCGCCTTCACCACGATCACCGGCACCCGGGTGTCGAGGGCCACGGTGGCCGAGGCGGAGCCATCGAGCACCGCGCGAAAGGAGACCACCCCGTTCTTCTTCGTCACGTGGGTGCGCACCTGGTGCGTAGGCACATCGGAGACGCTGAGGCCGAAGACGAGCAGCCGCTTGTCCCAGCTGCCGGTGACGAGGTCTCCCGCGGCCGTGAAGGCCACCGCGCGCACTTCATCGGTGTGCGCGCGCAGCTCGGCGAGGTGCTGCAGCGTCGGGATGGAGACGAGGGTGACGAGCCCCTTCGCGCTCCCCAGCGCGATCACCTGCCCGGAAGGGTGCCAGCCCACGCTCACCAGCGGCTCCTCGGTGAGCCACGCGGCCTCGAGCGCGCCGGTGTTCGCCGAGTAGATGCGCAGCGCTCCGTCGCGCGAGACCGTGGCGACCCGGGTGCCGTCGGGAGAGAACTCGAGCGCGTCGACGTCGAACTCGAGCGGGTTGATGGCGGTGTCGGCGAGCGGCCTGGGCTCAGCGAGATCGTGCAGCGAGAGGTGGAAGGACTGAGGCCCGAGGCGTGAGACGGCGGCGAGCTTCCCGTCAGGCGAGAGCTTCGCGTCGTAGACGAAGTCTTCGCGGTTGAGCACCTGCCGCTCGCCCAGCGCGATCGGGGTGCCGGACAGGTAGGCGTTCGGCGCGGCGGACAGCGCAGTGAGCACGCTGGCCGGCGTGCGGGGGATCGTTCGGCAGGCGGCGAAGATCAGCAGGAGAAGGAGAAGCGTTTTCCCCTCACCCCGACCCTCTCCCCTGCTGGGGAGAGGGGGGTTCACCCTTCAGGCCGCTTGGGCGTCACTTCCTTCACGCCCTTGGTGGTGATGTTGAGCAGGTAGAGCTGGCGCCTGGCCTCGCGCGAGTCGTCGATGGTGAGCGAGCCGGTGGCGGCCTGGAAGTCCTTCACGTGCTGGAGCGCCTCGCGGAAGCCCGCGCGGGTGGTGGGCGCGTTCTTCTCGATGATGTGGCGCAGCATCGCCGCCGAGTCGTAGCCCACCGCGTCGAGCAGCGTGATGGAGGCGTCCTTGTAGGCCTCGCGGAACGCGCTCACGAAGGCCTTGGTGCTGGGGCGATCGCTCGTCTCGTAGAACGCCTCGACGTAGACGCTGCACAGCACGTACTTTCCCCCGCGCTCCATCAGCTGCGGATCGCCCGAGGTGCCCTTGGGCGAGCTCCAGGTGGAGGGCCCCAGCAAGGTGACCGTCTTGAGCTTGTCCTTGCCGGTCGTCCTCTGGATGCGCTCGAGGTCCTTCTTGTCGCAGGCGTTGGTGATGATGTCCTCGACGGCGAGCGCGGGCGCGACCAGCGAGACCTGCTGCCACGAGTCGGGAATGAGCATCGCCTCGAAGTCGATCACCGGCTCGAGCCCGGCCTTCATCTTCTCGATCGCCTTGCGCCGGCGGAACTCGTCGGACACCGCTTCGCGGATGTCGCGCAGCTTCTCGAAGTAGTCCGCGCGATCCTCGAGGTAGTAGCGGCCGGCGAGGCGCTTGGCCTCTTCGGTGAAGGTCTTCTGATCGTGGTCGTAGCTCTCGATGCCGCGGATCTGCCCACCGCGCTTTTCGATCGCGTCCCAGAACTCGTTCGAGAGCTCGACGCCGAACGGCGTGTTCGGGTGGAGGATGGCGAACGTCTTGTAGCCGAGGGTGGTCATCGCGTAGTCCGCCAGCGCCTCGGCCTGCTGCGCGTTGGTCACCATGGTGCGGAAGATGTGCGGGCCGATCTCGGTGAGGCCTTCCGCCCGCGACATGGTGATCAGCGGCACCTGGAGCTCCTCGGCCACCAGCGCGCCGCGCTTCGCGTCTTCTGCCAGCAGGGGACCGACGATCGCGATCACCCCGTCGTCGAAGGCGAGCTGCTCGACCAGCTTGCTGGTGAGCGTGGGGTCGCCCTGGGTGTCCTTGACGATCAGCTCGATGTCGCTGCCCTTGAGCGCGAGCTGCAGGCCGCGCATCGTCGTCTCGCCGAAGGCCTTGTACCGGCCGGTCATCGGCAGCACGGCGCCGATCGCCCTGGGCCTGACCTGCGTGCGTTTGCTCAGGCGCTCCAGCAGCGCGCGGGCCTCGGGCGTGTACGAGGAGTCGGGCGCGGTGGTGATGAGCGAACGCAGCGCCTCGTCGAGCCGGGTCCAGTCGCGCAGGTGGTAGTAGACGCGCGCCATCTTGAAGGTGATCAGCGGCCAGCCCGGGTGAGTCTTCGGCAGGTCGTTCCACGCCTCGGCGATCGCGAGGAAGGTGGTCTTGGTCTCCACCACGTCTTCCAGGTTCGTGAGCGCCTTCTTCACGTCTTCGGGCGTGCCCGCGTTGTCGACGCCCTTGAGCGCCGCCTTGAGCGCCTCGCCGTACTGCTGGCTGCCGGCCGCCGCGCGCAGCAGCGCCGCTTCGGCGAGCTTCTTGTCTTCACCCTCGAGGCGATCCACCAGCGTCGAGAGCGTCTGGTAGGCGTCGCGGTAGGCCTTCTGCTCCACGGCGGCCAGGCCCGACTTGAGCCGCGCGTCGTTGGCCATCGGGTGCAGCGGGTTCTCGAAGAGCAGCTCGCCCAGCGACTTGCGGGCGAGCGCGTAGTCGCCTTCCTCGAAGGCCAGCACGCCGACCTGGTAGAGCGCGTCCTGGCCGGCGGTGGTCTCGGGGTACGCCTTGCGCACCAGCAGCAGCGCCTCGATGCCTTCCTTCCGGGAACTGGTCTTGGCGACCGCGATCGCCTTCGCCAGCGCGTCGTCAGCGGTCGGGTCCTTCTTCACGTCGATCTTCGTGCCGCTCCCGGGCGGACCCACCGGCCTGGGGGGGCAGGCGGCCAACAGGCCCAGGCAACCGATCAGCAACAGCTCACGCATGGCCGGCCACATAGCAGGCTTTCTGTGCGGGAAAACGCACGCAGTGCGGCCAGGCGGACGCGGGTTTGCGTCTGCGC
>VFKJ01000939.1 GCA_009885595.1 Myxococcales bacterium
AAGAAGTACGACATGATCATCCTCGACTGCGTCGGTGGGGAGCAGCAGAAGACCTTCCTCCGCCGACAGAACCTGGAGAGCTACGCCAACCAGGGCGGCCGGGTGTTCACCAGCCACTTCGCCTACGTCTGGCTCTACAACCTGCCCAGCCCGATCTCCTTCACCGCGTCGGCCAACTGGACCCCGGGCCGGGCGAGCCCCGCTGCCCAGGACGCGCGCATCGACACCTCGTTCCCCAAGGGCGTCACCTTCGCCGAGTGGGTGCAGTTGGTGAACGCGCAGGCCGCCACCTCCACCCCGGCGGTGCCGCGCATTCGCATCATCAACGTGCGCAACGATCTCTCGGCGGTGAACAACCCGCCGGGCCAGACCTGGGTGTACGGCAAGGCGGCGAACGCCACGGTGGACGCCACGCCCTTCCAGTACACCTTCAACACGCCCACCACCGCGACCAACCAGTGCGGCCGGGTGCTCTTCAGCGACTTCCACGTCAGCAACATCAACGGCACCGGCACCTTCCCCACCCAGTGCGGGGCGGCGGCGCCGATGACGCCGCAGGAGAAGGTGTTCGAGTACCTGATCTTCGACCTCTCCTCCTGCATCAGGCCCGACGTCCCGACGCCGCAGTCGTGCACGCCCAAGACCTGCGCGCAGCTGAACCTTTCGTGCGGGCCGGCGGGCGACGGCTGCGGCGGGAGCCTCAGCTGCGGTACCTGCACAGCTCCGCAGACCTGCGGCGGCGCCGGCGTGCCCGGCCAGTGCGGCGTGCCCTGCGTCCCCCGCACCTGCGCGCAGCTGGGCGCGAACTGCGGCAGCCAGGGTGACGGCTGCGGCGGCACCTTGAGCTGCGGCACCTGCACCAGCCCCCAGACCTGCGGCGGCGGCGGTACGCCCAACGTGTGCGGTGGCGGCCAGTGCGTGCCCACCACCTGCGTGGCGCTGGGCTTCACCTGCGGCCAGCAGGGCGACGGCTGCGGCGGCACCCTCAACTGCGGCCCCTGCGTGTCGCCCCAGACCTGCGGCGGCGGCGGCGTGCCCGGCCAGTGCGGCGGCGGCGCGTGCACCGCGCGCGACTGCGCCCAGCAGGGCTTCAACTGCGGCACCCAGGGAAACGGCTGCGGCGGCACCATCAGCTGCGGCACCTGCACCCTGCCGCAGACCTGCGGCGGCGGCGGCGTGCCCGGCGTCTGCGGGGGTGGCGGCACCTGCTCGCCGCGCACCTGCCTGATGCAGGGCTTCGAGTGCGGGCTCCAGGGCAACGGCTGCGGCCTGCAGATCGACTGCGGCCTGTGCCCGCCGGGCCAGGTGTGCGGGGCGCAGGGTCCGGGCCTGTGCGGCGCGAACCAGTGCACGCCGCTGACGTGCGCGGCGCAGACCATCGGCTGCGGCCCGGCCGGCGACGGCTGCGGCAACATCATCCAGTGCGGCTCGTGCCCCCCCGGTCAGTCGTGCGGCGGCGCGGGCGTTCCGGGCGTGTGCGGCAACCTGCCCTGCACTCCCAGGACGTGCACGGAGCTGGGCGCCGACTGCGGGCTGGTGGGTGATGGCTGCGGCAGCTCGCTCAACTGCGGCGTGTGCGGGCCGACGGAGACCTGCGGCGGTGGTGGCCTGCCCAACCGCTGCGGCAGCCCCGGCTGAGCTTGCCTCAAGGTGCTGACGGCGAAGGAGGCCCCCGGGCATCCACGTTCCCGCGAGGCATGTCGGTGCCTCGCGGTACAAGGCGTGATGGCCAAGACGAAGACACACTTCACCTGCCAGTCCTGCGCGTACCAATCGGCCAAGTGGCTGGGCCGCTGCACCGAGTGCGGCACCTGGGGCTCGATGGTCGAGGAAGCCGAGCTCTCCAGCGCGAGCCAGTCACGGCCCGCGTGGGGCGCGGCCGGCGGGCAGGACAAGCCGGTGCTGCTGCAGCAGGTGGAGTCCGCCAGCGAGTCGCGCCGGCTCACCGGCATCGCTGAGCTCGATCGCGTGCTGGGCGGCGGCGTGGTGCTCGGCAGCCTGGTGTTGATCGGCGGCGATCCGGGCATCGGCAAGTCGACCCTGCTCTTGATGGCGGTCGATCGGCTCTCGAAAGATCGCCCCGCCCTCTACGTCTCCGGCGAAGAGTCGCTGCGGCAGACGCGCATGCGCGCCGAGCGGCTGGGGGTCAGCGGCGAGCAGCTGCACGTGTTCGCGGAGACGGATCTCGAGAAGGTCTTAGGCGCCGCGGAGAAGCTGGCGCCGGGGTGCCTCATCATCGACTCCATCCAGACCATGTTCCTCGCGGAGCTGGGCAGCGCGCCGGGGAGCGTGGGCCAGGTGCGGGAGTGCGCCGGGCGGCTGATGGCGTACGCCAAGAAGACGGGGGTGCCGACCTTCATGGTGGGCCACGTGACCAAAGACGGCTCCATCGCCGGGCCGCGCGTGCTCGAGCACATGGTGGACACGGTGCTCTACTTCGAGGGCGAGCGCGGGCACCCCTTCCGCATCCTGCGCGCGCACAAGAACCGCTTCGGCAGCACCAACGAGATCGGCGTGTTCGAGATGAAGGGCTCGGGCCTGGCCGAGGTGCCCGACCCTTCGGCGCTCTTCCTCTCCGAGCGGCCCAAAGGCGCCTCGGGCAGCGTGGTGACTTCCACCCTCAACGGCACCCGGCCCATCCTGGTCGAGGTGCAGGCGCTGGTCGCCCCCACCGGCTACGGCACCGCCCGGCGCACCGCCATGGGGGTCGACTCGAACCGGGTGGCCCTGCTGGCGGCGGTGCTGGAGAAGAAGGAAGGCGTGCAGCTGATGGGCTGCGACATCTTCGTCAACGTCGCGGGCGGCATGTCGCTCACCGAGCCTGCGAGCGACCTGGCGGTGTGCGCGGCGCTGGTGTCGTCGCTGCAGAACCGGGCCATCGACGCCCAGACGTTGATCCTCGGGGAAGTGGGGCTCGCCGGCGAAGTGCGCGCGGTGGCGCAGATCGAGCCGCGGCTGGCCGAGGCCGCCAAGATGGGCTTCCGCCGGGTGCTGCTGCCCAGGGCGAGCGCGCGGCGGGTGGAGAACAGTCGCATCGAGCTGCTGGGGGTGGAGTCGTTGGGGGAAGCGTTGCAGCTGCTGCGGGGGTGATGCTGTCTCGCTCTCCCCCGCGGAGGCTGCGGGACGAACCTGGCTCGCCCGCCTCGACCCTTCGCGTTAGGTTGGAGACCATGCAGACGCAGATTCCAGCGTCGTACCGGATGACCTGGCGTGACTGGGTCCGCGAATCGCCGGAGCAGGGGCTGTGTGAGTTGATCGGAGGGGAACTGCACGTGTCGCCCGCGCCAACGCCCGAGCACCAGCGTCTCGTCGGGCGTCTCCACGCCGCCCTCTTCAGCTTCCTGGAGGTCTCTGGACGGGGTGAGGTCTTCCAGGCACCGACCGGGCTCCGCTTGACGCTCGAAGACGTGGTTGAGCCCGATCTCTTCGTGGTGACCACCGGCGGCAGGGCGCGCGTCACGGCCGCGGCGGTCGTTGGCGTTCCTGCCTTGATCGTGGAAGTGCTCTCACCCGGCACTGCGCGACGAGACCTCGTCTGGAAGCGCGAGCTCTACCTCCGTGCCGGTGTGCCCGAATACTGGATCGTGGATCCCGCGGCGCGTCAGGTCACGATGCTGACGCGCACGCGCGCGAAGTGGAAGTCAGCGCGCGCGGTCGACGTGCTGTTCTCCGGCGCGCTGGCTGGCTTCGAGTTTCCGCTCAAAGCACTCTTCCGCTGAGAGGGCTTCCCCCTTAAATCTCGTGGCCCCGCACGGTGGGGGTGCGCAGCGCGGCCTCGGCCTTCGACGCCGTGTTGCTGGTCTGCTCCCAGGTCTGCACCTCGGTCACCCGCCGGGGGAAACGCGTCGAGAGCAGGCTGCCCACCTCGTGCTCCTTCATGGGCGCTTCGGCGTCCCGCAGCGCCTGCGCCATCTCCAGCGCGTTGCGGAAGCGCTTGTCCGGCTCCTTCTGCAGGGCGCGATCGATCACTTCCCACAGCGCCGTGGGCAGGCCCACCGGCCGCGGGAGGACGTCGTTGACGATCGACTCCATCGTCCGGGTGTCGTCGCGCTGATCGAACGCGCGCCGCGCCAGCAGCGCCTCGTACAGGATCAGCCCCATCGAGAAGAGGTCGCTCTTGCGATCGATG
This sequence comes from Myxococcales bacterium, assembly GCA_009885595.1. Classification (GTDB taxonomy): domain Bacteria; phylum Myxococcota; class Myxococcia; order Myxococcales; family Myxococcaceae; genus Archangium_A. Next base: position 4,130 of record VFKJ01000939.1, read on the forward strand.
CGCTCCGCGGTCGCCTGCTCAGGCGACATGTAGAGCGGCTTGCCCTTCACGATGCCCGGCAGGGTGACGGTGCGCTGGTCGCGCATCTTCGCCACCCCGAAGTCGAGCACCTTCACCCGCCCGTCGAAGCCGCACATCAGGTTGTGCGGAGAGAGATCTCGGTGCACCAACGCCAACGGCGCGCCGTCTTCGGCCTTGAGCTCGTGGGCGGCGTGCAACCCCTCGAGGGCCTGGCACAGCAGCGCGCTCACCAGCGAGGCCTGCAGCGGGCCGTGCTTCCAGTAGATGACGTGATCCAGGTCGACGCCCTTGATCAGCTCCATCGCCATGAAGAACGAGCCGGCGGCGTTCCCGAAGTCGTAGAAGGTCACCAGGTTCGGGTGATTGAGGCGCATGCCCAGCTTCGCCTCGTCGAGGAACTGCGCGACGATCACCTCGTCATCGGCCAGCCGCGGGAGGATGCGCTTGAGCGCCACCAGCCGCGACACCCCGCCCGGGTTCACCGTGCGCGCGACCATCACCTGCGCCATCCCGCCGGTGCCCAGCGGGTGCAACAGCTCGTACTTGCCGATGCGGGCATGTGGGCTCAGATCGCCCGACTCCGAGAGGCTCTCCAGCCGCTCCAGGGGCGCCTGCCCTTCTGAGAGCGCGATGAACGAGAGCACCGCCGAGTCGAGGATCTCCCCCACGGCCTCCACCAACGCCAGCACGTGCTTGCCGCCGTCGCCGAAGGTGCCCGGCAACAGAAAGCCGATCGAGCCCAGCGAGGTGCGGCCCAGCGTGAGGGCCGAGACGAACACGGTGCGCTGATCGCCCAGCGGCACCGCGCCGCGGTACGTCGCCCAGGTGGTGACGTCGAAGTACTCGTTGCCCCACACCCGGGTGAGCACGGGCCCGTTGACGCCCAGGATCTGCGCGAACGCCCCGCGGGCGTGAATCATGCGCGCGCACTGGGTGAGGAACACGTCGACCGCCGCCGACAACCCCAGCTGGCGCTCGATGCAGTCTTCCAGCACCTCGTCGGCCAACCGCTGCACCGCCACCAGCCCGCGGAGGAAGCGGACCTCGTCGTCGATCGAATCGAACCGGAGCGGGGTGGGGGCTGGCACGTGAGCCTGGCGGCTACTTCTTGGACTCTGCGTTGTAGATGGCGTCGGCGATGCGGTACGCGCTGCCCTCGAGCTGCTTGATGGCGTCCTTGACGCGCGCAGGCTCGTTGGTGGTCAGCTGCTTCTTCAGGTTCTCCAGATCGCTCTGGATCTCGCCCTTGTCCTTGTCGCCCAGCAGCGAGGCGTACTCCTCGAGCGACCGCTCGGTGGTGTAGATCAGGCCGTCGGCGTTGTTGCGCAGATCGGCGATCTCCTTCTTCTTCTTGTCGCCCTCGGTGTTCGAGGTCGCCTCGCCGATCATCCGCTGAATCTCCGCCTCGGTGAGGCCGGAGTTCGACACGATGCGCACCTGCTGCACCCGGCCGGTGCCGAGGTCCTTGGCCGACACGTGCACCAGGCCGTTGGCGTCGATGTCGAAGGTCACCTCGATCTGCGGCACGCCGCGCGGCGCGGGCGGAATGCCGACGAGTTCGAAGCGCGCCAGCGTCTTGTTGTCGGCCGCCATCTCACGCTCGCCCTGCAGACAGTGCACGCTCACCAGCGGCTGGTTGTCGGTGGCGGTGGAGAACACCTGGCTCTTCTTGCAGGGGATGGTGGTGTTCTTGTCGATGATCTTCGTGAACACGCCGCCGGCCGTCTCCACGCCCAGCGAGAGCGGGGTGACGTCGAGCAGCAGCACGTCTTTGACCTCGCCCTTGAGCACGCCGCCCTGAATGGCGGCGCCGATGGCCACCACCTCGTCGGGGTTGATGCCCTTGTGCGGGTCCTTCTGGAAGAACTGCTTCACCTTGGCCTGGATGGCCGGCATGCGCGTCATCCCGCCCACCAGCAGCACCTGGTTTATCTGCTGCTGGGTGACCTGGGCGTCCTTGAGGGCCAGCTTGCAGGGCTCGATGGAGCGATCCACCAGGTCCTTCACCATGGTCTCGAAGGTGGTGCGCTCCAGCATCTCCTGCAGGTGCTTGGGGCCGGTGGCGTCGGCGGTGATGAAGGGCAGGTTGATCTCGGTCTCGCTGGCCGAGGAGAGCTCGTGCTTGGCGCGCTCCGAGGCCTCCTTGAGCCGCTGCAGGGCCATCCGGTCCTTGCGCAGGTCGATGTTGCCGTTGGCCGCCTTGAAGCGGTCCGCCAGCCAATCGATGACCTTGTTGTCGAAGTCTTCGCCGCCCAGGTAGGTGTCACCGTTGGTCGACTTCACCTCGAACACGCCGCTGGTCAGCTCGAGGATCGAGATGTCGAAGGTGCCGCCGCCTAAGTCGTAGACGGCCACCTTCTCGCTCTTGCCGTCGTTCTTCTTGTCCAGGCCGTAGGCGAGCGCGGCCGCGGTGGGCTCGTTGATGATGCGCAGCACGTTGAGGCCCGCGATGCGGCCGGCGTCCTTGGTGGCCTGGCGCTGGCCGTCGTTGAAGTACGCAGGGACGGTGATCACCGCCTCGGTCACCGGCTCGCCCAGGTAGTCCTCGGCGGTCTGCTTCATCTTCACGAGGATCATCGACGACACCTCGGGGGGGCTGAACCGCTTGTTGCGGATCTCCACCCAGGCGTCGCCGTTCTCCGAGGCCACCACCTTGTAGGGCACCATCGAGCGCGCCCGCTGCGCTTCCTTGGAATCGAAGCTGCGGCCCATCAGCCGCTTGACCGCGTAGATGGTGCACTCCGGGTTGGTGACCGCCTGCCGCTTGGCGATCTGCCCTACCAGGCGCTCGTCACTCTCGGTGATGCCCACCATCGACGGGGTGGTCCGGCTGCCCTCGCTGTTGGGGATGACGACGGGCTCTCCGCCCTCCATCACCGCCACGCAGGAGTTGGTCGTTCCCAGATCGATCCCGATGACTTTTGACATGTCCCCCCTCAGTTACTGCGGCTTGGGCTCGGCTGAATCGGTTGGAGCTGCGTCGACGGCCGGGGCCGTGGGCGTGCGGGAGACCACCACCAACGCCGGGCGAACCAGCCGGTCGTTGAGGGTGAAGCCCCGCAGCACCTCGGTGTGCACGTAGTTGGCGGGCAGCTCGGTGGTCTCCGCCGCCGTCATCGCCTCGTGCCGGTTCGGATCGAAGGGCTGGCCCTTCGCGCTGAAGGCCCGCACCCCGTGCTTGCCCAAGGTGTCTTCGAAGAGCTTGCGGGTCATCTCCACGCCCTTGCGCAGGCTCTCGAAGTCGGCGGCCGACTTGGCCGCGTCGAGCGCGCGATCGAAGTTGTCGAACACCGGGAGGAAGTCCTTGAGGAGCTTCTCGTTCCCGAAGCGCTGCACCTCGTCTTTCTCCTTCAGCGCGCGCTTCTTGTAGTTCTCCAGATCGGCCACGGCGCGGAGCATCTTCTCGTGCTCGTCCTTGATCTTCCCCATCAGCTCGCGGCCCTTGGCCATGGAGAACTCGAGCTCGGCCTTGAGCGAGTCCAGCTCCTGATCCTTCGGATCTTTGGGCGGGCCCGGCTCTTCCGGCGCAGGCGCAGGCGCGGGGGCCTGGGCTGGAGCGGGGGGCTGGGGAGCGGAAGCAGAAGGTGAGTGCTTCTCGACTGACTTGAGCGCCTCGTCGAGCACGTCTTGCCCGATGCTGGTGC
>VFKJ01000362.1 GCA_009885595.1 Myxococcales bacterium
CACCGGGCAGCCGGCGGCGAACGTGCCGATGGGGCTGACGAGCGCCGGGCTGCCCATGGGGCTGCAGGTCGCCGGGCGGAAGTTCGCGGACGACGTGGTGCTCGCGGTGTCGCGGCAGCTCGAAGAGGCGATGCCATGGCGCTCGCGCGTCGCGCCGCTGGACTAGACGCAGAAGACGGCTGCGCGGCATTGTCCTCCTCCCGCCCCTCGAATTCTCCTCGCATTTCGCCCGGCGCCTTCCCCAGCTTCGAGGGCCCAGCCAGATCGCTGCGGAGCGCCGTTCAGCGTGGTACGCGGCAGGTCTCTTTTTTCGGAGCACCTCATGACGCCCATCGAGAAACGGAACCTGGTCGCGCAGTGGGCCTTCGACACCCGGCCGGTGCTGCTGCGGTTCCACCTCTGGCTCGAAGACGTCGAGGTCGAGCGCGCGCAGCCCGAGGGCGTCTCGGCCCACACCTTCACCCCGCGCAGCATCGCCCGGTGCCTCGCGCTCACCTCGGCGGCCACCGCGCTGGGCACCAAGCTCTTCGGCCAATTCGGCGAGGGCAAGGGCCTCGACAAGCAAGGCTACAACCAGGTGAAGAAGGCCGCCGACGCGGTGAGCGCGTACATGATGAGCGAGGGCCTCTGGCACCTCACCCGCGCGCTGCCGGAGAACCACGCGCTGATGGTGTGCCTGGGTGAAGGCCTGATGCCCAAGGCCGGCGAGACCCCCGAGATGGGCGCCAACCCCCTGCTCGGCTTCGGCCGCGTCTACGCCCGCCCCGAGGTCGCGCACTTCGTCGACGCCCAGGTGCGCCGGCTGCTCAACGATCCCAACCCGCGCTTCGAAGATTTCTATGACGCGCTCAAGCTCAAGGGCATCACGGTGTGGGGCGCCGCGGTCGACACCCTCGAGGGCACCTCGCGCTTCGCGGAAGGCAAAGAGAGCGGGCCCATGTGCGTGCTCCATCTCTTTGATTCGCCGCTCTCCGTCACCCGTCCCTACGAGGCCTACTTCGGCAGCCTCACGGTGCCGCGCCCGGTCGCGCGGGAAGCAGAGCGCCTCTCGGTGATGCTCGACTGGGCCACTCCGCGCGCGCAGGTGCTCGAGGTCATCCAGAGCACGTACCCCGGCATCAAGCCGGCCAACGTGCACGTGTGGACCCTGGCCGGCAAGAGCCGCATCAAGCGCATGAGCCGGCTGTGGGAAGAGTGGCGCGCGGTCGGCGCGCACCTGGTGGAAGACGGATGGATCGCCCCCACCGGCCTGCCGACCTTCAACGACTCGGGCACCTACGCGCCGACCTTCCTGGTGAAGTCCTGGGTGGACGGACAGGGCGAGACGCACGTGTTCCTGTGCGACGGCTACGCGGCCACCGCCGAGGCGATGCAGGCGGCGAGCCTGTCGGAGGTGCTCGACGTCGACAGCACCATGTCGGTGCTCTCGCCCACCTTCGAGCTGCCGCACGACGAAGAATACGCGCTCATGCGCAGCGCTCCCGACGCGAACTTCGGCAGCAAGGTGAAAGACCCCGCGGTGGTGGCGCACTACCGCGAGTCGGTGCGCATCGCCGAGCAGTCGAACGTGCCCTTGCGGCACCGCACCCTGCGCGTCCAGGACTTCCTGCCCGAGAAGCACTGGCGGGTGCTGGCGGCGATCGGCTACCTCTGCGACGACCCCTACACGGGGACCCAGGGCGTGGAGAAGCTGGACGAGCTGCGCTACCGCGTCACCACCCGGCTCTACACCCACGCGGCCTCGAGCAAGATCACCTTCACCTTCCGGCTCAAGGACAGCCTCAAGGAATCGCGGCTCATCTTCAGCCCGCTGCTGGTGCGCTTCCTCGACGGCGACGACTACCGGCAGCGCGCGGTGAAGATCTCGGACTCCGGCCGCATTCGCAACGAGCTGCAGACGTTGATCAGCCAGGCCCTCGAGTACGACGGCGATCGCATCAGGGTTCACTTCGATCGCATCGACGACAAGGTGCTGCCCAGGAAGAAGCAGGAGCAGATCCGCGAGATCCTCCAGTGGTACCGGGTGGAGCACCCGGTGTGGTTCGAGTGGCTCGAGCTGGTCGGCTAGTCAGCGGCGCAATTCAGATTACGCTCCGGCGCCCGTGCGGCTCCTCGCGCTCCTCCTGCTGTTCCCGGCCACCGCTTGCGTCACCGTGCCCAAGGCGCGGGTGGCGATGCTCTTGCCGCCCTCGGTGTGGCCGCGCGACACCGCGATTCACTGGTACGACATCGAGGGCGACACCGAGGCCGAGCTCCGCGCGCAGCTCGACGCCCGCGGTCCTGAAGACACCCTCGGCCAGCGCCACGACGCGTACACCGCCTGGCACGTGACCTGGCGGTTTCCGTTCTCCCAGAGCGACGAGGGCTGCACCACGGGCCCGGTCACCACCGACGTGCACATCAACGTCACCCTGCCCCGCTGGCGGGCGCCGGTCGACGAGAGCGATCCGCTGGTGAAGCGCTGGCGCCGCTACCTCGACGCGCTCAAGGAACACGAGTCGGGCCACCGGGAGACCGGCTTCCGCGCTGCCACCGACATCAGCGACACCTTGCCGGGGCTGCCGCCGAAGCCGACCTGCGAAGAAGCCGAGGAGGCCGCCAACGCCGCCGCGCGCGAAGTGCTGGAGCGCCATCGGACCCGCGACACCGACTACGACGCGCAGACCCGCCACGGCGAGACCCAGGGTGCGCTCTTCCCGTGACCCCGGCGAGCCGATGAGCTGTCAGTCGCCCGCGAGGGAATCGGTCGCCTGCTGCAGCAGCTGCTGGTTCTGCTCGCCGATCTTCTCGATGTGCTTCTGCTGGGCCTTCTGCTGCTCGGCCTTCTTCTTGTCGGCCTCGGCCGCGGCGGACTGTTTCTCGTCGATCGCCCGCTCCCGCTCGGAGAGTTCCTTGTTCTTCGCCTCGAGCTCGGCGGACTTCTGGTCGAGCTCCTGCGCTTTCGCGGCCTTGGCGCCCGGGTTCGAATTCGGGGAGGCCTGCATCGGGGCGGCTTCAGCAGAACCTGAGTTGGCCGCCTTCACCGTCCCCTTCTTTCCCTTGATGATCTGCACCTTTCCCTGCGCCAGGGAGGCGGAGTTCACCGGGGTCAGGGGACTCAACGCTGACAACACAAGGGCGGCGAGGGCGATTGTCATGGGTAGAACTCTACCCGGAAAACGTTACCGATCCGCCCACCCTCAGCCAGGCACGTGACGCGAGAGGCCCTCCGGCAATACTTTGCATTCTTCACCGAGGGGGCCCTGAATGATCACGACGACCGAAGCAGTGGTTCACGCAGCGAACTACCAGTCACACCACGTCGACGCGCGGCTTCGCACCATCGACGAGCTGGTGCGCATCGCGGCCGCGGGCAGGGCACAGGGCGCGCCCGTCACGTTCAAAGATCTCGGAGAGCGAACGCTGAGCGACATGCTGAAGCTCATCGCGGCCGGTGGTCGCTGGGAAGGCCGCGTGGTGATGATCACTGCCTCTGGTTGCCAAGCGCCCGCGCAGCACCGAGTCTGCGCCGCCGATGCGCTCCTGCCTGGTTTTCTGCTGTCTCGTTTTCTGTGCCTGCCCGCCAGCACCGCCAGCGCCCCTCGCGCTGAGTGGTGAGCGCGCGTAGCGGGGCGGGGAGCGGGGCGAAGTCAGCAGCCAGTGCGAGCCGGCTTGGGAGCGGGCTTGGCCGGCTTGGCGGGCTTGCTGGGCGTCGAGCTGCCGCAGCCGGTGGAGACCGTGGTCTTGCCGCCCTTGGTGGTCTTCGCCTTCTCCAGCTGGCTGGCCGAGCGGTCCGACAACCCGGTCTTCCCGGTCTTGCCCGTCGTCACCGTCTTCGCCTTCCACCCGCCGCTGGTCGACGAGCTCCCGCACCCGGTGGACACCGCGGGACGGGAAGGCGGCTTCGACGGCTTGGCAGGTGCAGCACCGCAACCTGTCGCAACGGGACGGCGGGAACCGGCTTTTCCAACAGTCATGGGTGGCTCTCTCTCGACGCAATCAACGGCTCGTAGTGGCACCAGCTGTCGGGGCCGTTGAGCCCGTTGCCGGCGTACAGCGCACGAACGCGGCAACCGCCGCGACAAGTCTCGAAGTGACGGCAGCTCGCGCACTGCGAGTTCGGAGTCTGCGCGCGCACGGCGATGAACGGCCGCCCTCCGCGCCAGAGCGTGAGCAGACGCTTCTCCCGCACGTTCCCCGCGAAGAACTGGTCCGGCAGGTTGAGACACGGCGTCACGTTGCCGCGCGGGTCGATGCCCATCACCACGCGCGCCGCGACGCAGCCGAAGCCCTCGAAGTCGGGCACGCCCTGCTCATGCGGGTGCGGCGCATCGACGGTGACGCCCAGCTGTTTGGCGCGCGCGCGGGCGAGATCGATCGCCCGAGCGAAGGTCTCGCGATCGCACACCAGGCCCGGCTCTGCCATCGCCTCGCCCGCGGGATAGGCGGGGCGCAGCAGCAGCACCTTGGCGCCGTGCTCATGCGCCAGCTCGACCATCGCGGGCGCCTGGGTGGCGTTCTTCGGAGTGATGGTGACGGAGAGGTTGAAGCCGGGCGGGTAGTGCCTGGCGAGCGTGGCGACGCCCTGCATCGCGCGCCTGAACGCGTGGGCGCCGCGAATGGCGTCATTGGAAGCCTCGTCGGCGCCGTCGAGGCTCACCGCCAGCGCGACCGGAGGACACTCGGCCAGCTCGCCCAGCAACTTCGCCGACAGCTTCGAGCCGTTGGTGTGCACGAAACAGTCGACGCCGTGCTGATCAGCGAAGCGGATCACCGCGGGCAGCTCGCTGCGCAGGAACGGCTCGCCGCCGCCGAGCACCAGCTTCTGGCAGCCCATCTTCGCGAGCTGCCCGACGATCGACTCGATCTCCCCGAGCGTGAGCTCGTCGGCCGCGCGCTTGCCCGAGCTCGAGTAGCAGTGGTGACACGAGAAGTTGCACGCGAGCGTCATCCCCAGGTGCGCCACCAGGGGCGCGCCCCAGGCCCCTGCGATGGTCCTGGTGTCGATGATGCGCCCGGTGAAGCGGCCGGCCTCGTCGAGCTCACCCGATTCCACCAGCGCCGCGTGGGCCTCGGCCGCCTCTTCCTTGCCGATCGCCTTCTTCAGGTGCGTGAGCGCCTTCGCCAGCGGCACCTCCTGCACGGCGCACAGCAGGAAGCTCTCGGCAGCGCTCAGCGGAAAATACTGATGCGCGCGACGATCGTAGAGGAGCGCGCCCTGGGCCTCGACTCGCAAGGTGAAGGGGGAGGCCGGCACGCCTGGCGGAGGCTAGCCGGGAATTGGCACCGGAACAGGACCTTGCTGCTGTTGCTGCGGCGGGGGCGCCATCTGCCGGGCGGTCTCCAGCGCGTCCAGGTACATGCGCTTGCGATCGCGCGCGGCCGCCTGCTCGTAGGCGACCAGCGCTTGACCCCAATCACCCCGCGCTTCCCAGGCCACGCCCAGGTCGTACCAGGCACCGCCCAGCTCAGGCTGCTGCTGGGTGAGCTGGGTGAAGTAGCTGATCGCCCCGTCCCAGTTGCTCGAGAGCAGCAGGTTGACGCCCTGGCGCAGCGGGCCACCGTCCTCCAGCTGCAGCTCGACGCGCTGCCGGCCGGGCAACAACGTCACCGCGAAGCTCTGCGCGATCGAATCAGCCGAGCCGCGCACCAGCGCCGGCGCCTCGTCCACCCGGCCGCTGCGGCGATCCCAGAAGGTGAAGTCGTACGGCTCCTGGCCGTCGTGCTGCTTGACCTTGATGCGCGCGGTGATGCGGGCGTGCGAGCGCAGCCCGTTGCCGGTGAACTCGGTGCCCACCGCGGACTCGGTCAGCCGCACGTTCATCTCGCCTTCCCCACACGGCGCTTCCGGACAGACCCCGTACCCGAGCTCCTGCAGGCGGACGCTCAGCCGCTCCTCGAGCACCGCGTTGACCGACACCGGCACGGGGATTTCCCCGGTGAGCAGCCCCGACACCACGGCGTTCTCGACGTTCCTGCCCACGTCGGTCGTCACGCTCACCGACACCGTGCGCACGTTGCCCAGGCTCGCCTCAGGCGGCGTGGGCCGGGTGAAACGCAGGGACGGCGCGCAGCCCGCGCTCAGGCAGAGGACCAGGACGCCCATGAGCTGTTTCATGAGCGCGCACGATAATCGATTCGCACCGTTCAGCCCGAGCGCAGTCTTCGACCCTCCCCATGCAATGCGCGAGGTCGATCGTCCGCGACCTGCAGCTTCGCCCGTTCATTGCCTCGTGAACGTCGAGACCTGCCGGGTGTTCCCACACGTCGCCGCCGGGTATTCGCTTCTGCTGCCGTTGAGGGGGTTGACACGAAGTGAACATGGTTCATATATGCGTGAACATGATTCACTCTTTTGACCACCCCACGCCCCGGCAGCAGAAGCGCGAGGCGATGTTCGACCGGATCATCGAGGCGGCCATGGCCGCGCTCTCGCGGGGGGGGCTCCACTCGCTGACGATGCAGGGCCTCGCCGGTGAGCTGGGCCTGGCGGTGGGCGCGCTCTACCGCTACTTCCCTGGCAAGGACGGCATCATCGTCGCGGTCCAGCGGCGCATCATCGAGACCATCCGAGAGGAACTGGCGACCGCGCTGAAGCAGGCCGACGCCCCGAGCTCCGGGCTCGACCGACGGCAGGCAGCGCTGCTGCGCCTCTGGGTGATGGTGCGGGTCTACGAGGCGATGGCCCGCAGCCGGCCCACCGAGTTCGGGCTGCTGAGCATGACGCTGGGCGATCCACGCCAGCTGGTGCAAGACGAAGACGCCGGCCAGCTGGTGCCCTCGATGCTGGAGCTCTTCGCGCTGGTGGAAGGGCTCTTCGCCACCGCCGCCGCCGCGGGCGCGCTGAACCTGGGTGACCCCGCCCGCCGCACGCTGGTGCTGTGGACCGCGGTGCAGGGCGCGCTGCAGCTGCGCAAGTTGGAGCGCTTCGCGGTGGGCGCGCTGCACGCCTCCGCGATCCTCGATGAGGCGGTGTTCGCCCTCCTCCTCGGCTGGGGCGCGAACGCCGCAGACACCCACGCGATGAAGAGCCGTGCGCTTCACCTCACTGGCATGAGCCCCTGAGCACCTGGATCACCCGAGGAGAAACAGATGGGCTTCGTCAAGACCCCCGCAGAGCTGGCTTCCTGGTTCAACGTCCCCGCGCGGTTGTTCCCCGGCGCGAAGATGCTCGGCGCGATGTTCGAGACGAAGCCTGAGCTCGTCGCCCGGCTGCTCCCGCCGCCCCTGCAGCCCCTCGAGTCACCCAACGGCATGGTGTTCATCGCCGAGTACCCCACCACCAACCTGGGGCCGGGGTACCGCGAGGCGGCGCTCTTCCTCAAGTGCCAGTACGCGGGAGAGGTCGGCAACTACTGCCTGGCGATGCCCATCGACAGCGAGGAAGTGCGCTGCACCAACGGGCGCGACATCTTCGGCTTCCCCAAGAAGCTGGCGAAGATTCACCTGGAGCGCCGGGAGAACACGGTGCACGGCTGGGTGGAGCGCCACGGGGTGCGCTTCTTCGAGCTGAAGGTGGAGCTGGCGGCGAAGCTCGACGAGCTGCCCCCCGCCGGCCCCAACTTCCTCTTCAAGGCGCTGCCGGCGATCGACCTGAAGCCCGGCTTCGACGGGCCCGTGCTGCTGTGCAGGCAGAACACCGAGGTGCAGTTGAAGACCCTCGAGGTGGGGATGCCGGAGCTCACCTTCCGCCCTGCGGCGCGCGACCCGTGGTCCGAGGTGGAGATCGTCACGCCGCTGGCCGGCTTCTACATGGTCAGCGACAACACCATGCGCCCGGGAGCGGTGATCGGCCCCGTGGACGGCGACGCCTACCTGCCCCACTACTTCAAGATGATCGACTTCCCCGTCGCCGCCTGATCCCCAGGACACCATGGACTTCTCACTCAACGACACGCAGAAGAAGGTGGTCGGTCTCGCGCGCGAGTTCGGTCGCGAGGTGCTGTTCAACGCGGAGATCAAGCTCGACCGGATGAGCGACTCGGGCGAGGCGGCGAAGTCCCCCCTCTTCTGGGGCGCGCTGAGCCAGGCCTTCGAGCTCGGCTTCAGCCGCATGGCCATCCCCGAGCACCTGGGCGGACTGGGCCTCGACCCGCAGACCACCGGCATGGTGTGGGAAGAGCTGGCCCGCTGGGGCCCGGGCTTCGCCGCCACCTTGATGCCGGGCGCGGTGGTGCCGCAGCTCGTCTCGCTCCTGGCGGGGAACAACCAGTCCCTGGTGGACCGCTTCGTCACCCCGTACGTCGAGGACACCAGCGGAAGGTCCATCACCGCCTGGTGCAGCAGCGAGCCGCAGGTGGGCTCCGACGGCAGCAACTACGAAGACGCCAAGGTGCACCACCACACCCTGGCGGTGAAGAAGGAGGACCGCTTCGTCCTCACCGGCGCCAAGTCGGACTTCGTGTCGAACGGCGGCATCGCCAACGCGTACATCGTCTTCGCCTGCATCGACCCCAGCCTGGGCCTCAAGGGCTCGGGCACCTTCGTGGTGCCGGCCGACAACCCGGGGATCAAGCGCGGGCGGACCCTGGAGAAGACGGGCCTGCGGGTGCTCAACCAGGCGCCGGTCGTGCTCGAGGGGGTCGAGGTGTCGGAACAGAACCTCATCTTCCCGCACGGAGATGGCTACCCCATGCTGCACAACTCCATCATCACGGTGGGGAACCTGGCGGTGGGCTACCTCGCGGTGGGGATCATGCGGGCGGCCTACGAGCACGCGCTGCAGCACGCGAAGGAGCGGGTGCAGTGGGGCCGCCCCATCTTCGAGCACCAGCACGTCAGCCGGAAGCTGTTCGAGTGCCACATGGCCATCGAGGCGGCGCGCGCCTACCTGCAGCGGGGCAGTTGGCTCTCGAAGGAGAACTTCCCGGGCGACCTCAAGACCAGCCTGGGCGCGAAGATCTTCGCCACCGAGCTGGCGGTGAAGCACACCGCCGAGATGGTGCAGGTGCTGGGCGGCTACGGCATCTCCAAGGAGTACCCGGTGGAGAAGTACGCCCGCGACGCGCTGCTGCTGCGCATCATGGACGGCACCAACGAGACGCTGATGAACAAGGCGGCCCAGCACCTCGAGTAGCGGGGCTCAG
>VFKJ01000316.1 GCA_009885595.1 Myxococcales bacterium
CGGGCACGTTCAACGGCGCGTCGCGCGCGCGGGTGGCCTCGTTCACGGTGGGCACCGGGCCGTTGCCTGAGTCGCCGGGTACCGTGATGACCACCGACGACGGGGAGCGCGTGAAGGTGATGCCCGAGTAGAGGTGGAAGACTGATATCCACCCGTCCGTGAATCCAGCCTCACTCGAGCTGAGCGCGATCCAGAGTTTCGAAGGCAAGTACCCCAGGCAGCTCTGGTGGCTGTTCTTCTCCGAGATGTGGGAGCGCTTCAGCTTCTACGGCATGCGGGGAATGCTGACGTACTTCATGGTGCACCAGCTCTTCATGTCGGAGAGCGTGGCGAACCTGCAGTACGGCGCCACCCAGGCCTTCGTCTACGCGTTCACCTTCGTGGGCGGGCTCTTCGCGGACAAGATCCTCGGCTTTCGCCGCTCGCTGGCCTGGGGCGGCCTGCTGATGATCATCGGCAGCATCATCCTGGCGATCGACCCGCAGAAGCTCTTCTTCCTCGGCATCGCGTTCAACATCGTGGGCACCGGCTTCTTCAAGCCGAACATCTCCAGCATGGTGGGCACGCTCTACCGGGACGACGACGTCCGGCGCGACGCGGGCTTCTCCCTCTTCTACTCGGGCATCAACGTGGGCGCGCTGCTGGGCGGCTACATCCCCATCTGGCTGGGCAAGAACTACTCGTGGAACGTGGCCTTCGGGCTCACCGCCGTCGTGATGGCGATCAGCGTGGTCACCTTCAGCTACTCGCAGCGCTACCTCGGGCCCATCGGCCTCTCGCCGCGCCACGGGCAGCCTGACGAGGCGAAGACGAAGTGGCGCGACTGGGTGACCTACGCGGGGTCGCTGGCCGTCATTCCGCTGCTGATGGTGATGGTCTCGAAGACCGATCTCACCGACTACTTCATGTACACGATTGGCCCGCTGACGCTGGTGTACGTCGGGTACGAGATGGCGAAGAGCACGCCCGACGAGCGCAAGAAGCTCGCGGCGGCGATGGTGTTCATCCTCTTCTCCATCGTGTTCTGGGCCTTCTTCGAGCAGTCGGGCGGCTCGCTGAGCCTGTTCGCGGCGAACAACCTCGACGACACCCTGCTGGGCTTCCTCCACCTCGACCCCAACGGCGTGAACAACTCTTCGAACTCGTTGTTCGTGATCATCTTCGCGCCGGTGTTCGGGTTGATCTGGCTGGCGCTGGCGAAGAAGAAGCTCGAGCCGAACACGGTGGTGAAGTTCGGCCTGGGCTTCCTCTTTCTGGGCGCCTCGTTCTGGGTGCTCTATTCCACCCGGTTCTTCGCGAATGAAGAGGGCATCACCTCGCTCGACGTGTTCACCCTGGCCTACCTGGTGATGACGTTCGGCGAGCTGTGCCTCTCGCCCATCGGGCTGTCGATCATGACCAAGCTGTCTCCGAAGAAGCTGCAGGGCGTGATGATGGGCATGTGGTTCCTCGCGAGCGCGTATGGCCAGTACGCGGCGGGCTTGCTGGGCGCGGGCATGTCGCTGCCTGATCCGAACGCGACGGCGTCGGCCAAGTTGATCTCGTACACCGCGGGCTACCAGCAGCTGGCGATCTACGCGGTCGTCGCGGGCGTGCTGCTGCTGGGCCTCTCGCCGCTGGTGCGCCGCCTGATGGGCGAGGTGAAGTGATGCTGGCGGGCCGGCGGTGAAGAAGTCGGTGTCGGACTGAAAAGCGAACAGCCCTGGGGCCGCAGGGGTGCTGGTTTGGCCGAGGTGCGCGAAACGAACAGGCCTCTCTCCGCGCGGCGAAGACGCTCACGTGACGAAGTGGGCGACTCAATCTCCCAGCGTACAGCCGGCTGTACGGTGGCAGATTGAGTCGAGGTTCTGAACGCCAACGAGCCGAAGCCTGGCTCACGAAGTCAAAAGAACTCGGCGTCGAGGGCCTGTTCGTCCGAGCGCAACCGCCAAACCAAGCCGGCCGCGTTCCCCAAGGCTGTCGCTGCTGAACAACACCACGCAGCACAACGCAGCGAACCGTCACATTCCGCCCACACCCCGCCGCGCCGAAGTGCACGCACTCACTCGGGAACCCCCATGGCCGCCCCGTTGCACAGGTGACGCGGGCTCACTTTCCTCTGGAGGTCCTCGTGGCTCTTCGACCGCGCGCTCTTTGTGCCGTGCTGCTGTCTACCCTCACCCTGTATTCCTGCACCTCGACCGAAGAGGCCGACGCGGGAACGGTTTCGGTGCCAGAGGTGTCGCGGCCCGCGCCGGTGGTGGAAGCGCCGGTCGCACCGCCCGCGCCCGCGCAGCTGACCTTCACCGCGTCGCCATGTGAGCGCCCCGACTGCACCGTGACGCTGACCTTCAGCCACGAGATGGACACCAGCCTGGTGCCGAACGTCACCTTCAAGCCGAAGCTCGCAGGGCGGTTCTCCTGGGCCAGCGACACCGAGCTGCAGTTCGTTCCCGCCGGGCCGCTCACCGCCGGCACCGGGCTCGTCATCACCGTCAAAGACGCGCGCGCCGTCGACGCCGAGGTGTTGCCGCTGGAAGAGCAGAGCTCGGCCATCTCGGTGTCCGAGCTGATGATCGCCGGCAAGGTGGTGGAGTGGCCGGTGCTCGAAGGCCTGCCGCGCCTGGTGACCCCGCTGACGGTCGGCGACGCCTTCGGTCCCGCTGGGTTGATGCTGGTGTTCGATCAGCCGGTCGACCCCGCGGCGATGAAGAAGAAGCTGGTGGTGACCGATGAAGCCGACGGCCGCAAGCTGGCCTTCACGGTCGATCGCCCCACCACCACCGCGCCGCTCTACGACGCGCCGCTCGAGCTCTCCCTCGTCGTCCGCGTGCGGGTCGGAAAGCTGGTGGAAGGTCAGCAGGTGAAGGTGGCGGTGCCCTCGTGGGAGCCCGGCGGCAAGCGGCCTGAGCGCACCACCGACGAGCGCACCTTCACTGCTCGCACCAACTTCACCCTCACGCAGCAGACCGAGGGCATCGACCTCACGCGCATGGCGCTGGCGGCGGAGCTCGTCTTCGACTCCAGCACCCCGCTGCGACAGGAGCAGCTGAAGAGCGCGCTCACCATCGAGCCGCGGCCTCGCGACCTCTCCGTCTCCGGGTGGGACCAGCAGTCGCACCTCTCGATGACGCTCGAGCCGGGCACCACCTACTCGCTGCGCATCGAGGGCGCGGAGGATCTCTTCGGGAACAAAGCCAGGCGCGTCTCGCTGCGTTTCCGCTCGCAGGACCTGGTGCCCCAGGTCTTCGCGCCCGCGGTGGCCGTGGCGGTCGAGCGCGGCGCGCCGCGTTTCCCGGTGCGGGTGGTCAACGCCGGGCCCCTGACGGCGACCACCTACCGCGCCGAGCTCTCGCAGTTCCTCGCCCAGCGCGACGAGGTGAGCTGCGCAGGCGAGCCCATCGCCACCAGGAAGGTGTCGACGAAGCTCGCGCTCAACCAGACCGGCGTCATCGACGTGCCGCTCGACGGGCTCAAGGGCTTCCTGTGCGTGACGGTCTCGGGCGAAGGCCGCGGCTCCGAGAAGGTCTCGGTGGGTGCGAGCGCCCTGGTGCAGTCGTCCGACGTCTCGGCCACCGTGAAGCTGCTCGAGGGCGGCCTGCTGGTGTGGGCGACGCACCTCTCCGACGCCAGGCCTGTTCCGCGCGCGAAGGTCGAGCTGCTCACCACCACCGGCCGCTCGCTCAAGAAGGGCACGACCGATGACGACGGCGTGCTCAGGCTCTCGCTCGTGAACGTCAGCCTGGCCGAGGGAGAAGAGCTCGCGGTGGCGGTGAGCGAGAAGAGCGACACCGCGGTGACCTCGCTCTCGGAGGCGACGCTCTCGCACGCGTGGCAGTTCGGGCTCCCGGAGCAGACCGGCGCGCCCCGCCTCGACGCGGCCCTCTTCACCGAGCGCGGCGTGTACCGCCCGGGAGAGACCGTGCACGTGAAGGCCATCCTCCCCTCGTCCGGCGCGGTGCAGGTGCGCGTCACCGACTCGCGCGGGCAGGCGGTGCTCGACAAGAAGCTGCCGCTCGATGCCCTCGGCGCTTGCGACGTCGAGGTGAAGCTCAACGAGAAGGCCGCGGTGGGTGCGTACACCGTGCGCCTCGCCCGCGACGGCCGAGCCACCACCCGCAGCTTCCAGGTGCAGGAGTACCGGGTGCCCACCTTCGAGGTGAAGCTCAGCAGCCCCGACTCGTGGAGCTCGGGCCAGTCCGCGCGCGCGGTGGTGGAGGCGAAGTACTTCCACGGCACCGCGATGGCGGGGCGCGACCTCAAGTGGACGCTCTACGGCGAGCCGGAGGCGTTCACGCCCGCGGGCTTCCCCGGCTACGTCTTCACCCCGCCTGTCACCGAGCGCACCGCGGAGCTGGCGCAGGGCGAGCTCAAGCTCGACGGTAGCGGGCAGGCGAAGCTGGAGCTGCCCGCCAGCGCGTCGACCGGGCCGGTGCGGCACGTGCTCGAGGCCTCGGTCACCGACGTCGATCGCCAGGTCTTCACCGGCCGCCTCGCGCGCGTGGTGCACCCCACCGACTTCTACGTGGGGCTGCGGCCGCCGACGCTCGCGGTGCTGGCGGCGAAGGACGTGCTCGAGGTCCCGGTGGTGGTGGTGACTCCCGCGCAGGCCGCGCGCGCGGGCGTGGCGGTGGACGTGGTGCTCGAGCAGGTGGAGTACGCCGGCAGCACGCGGCTCGTGTCCACGCGCGGGTGGCTGTCGAGCGAGCGGGACAACGTGCGCTCGGGGAAGGAGGTCGATCGCTGCCGCGTCACCAGCGCGCTGGCGCCGCAGACCTGCAAGCTCACCCTGCCCGCGCCCGGCAGCTACCGGGTGGTGGCGACCGGGCACGTGGGCGCGCAGTCGACGCAGAGCTCGTTCGCGGTGAGCGCGGCCGGCGATGGCGTGGTGGCCTGGCCCCGGTTCGATCGCGAGCGCATCGACGTGGTCGCGGATCAGAAGAAATACGCGGTGGGCGACGTGGCCAGGCTGGTGGTGCAGACGCCCTTCACCTCGGCGCAGGGGCTGCTGACGGTGGAAGCAGGCGGCGTGCTCACCCAGCAGCGCTTCGAGATCTCGAAGGACACGCCGGCGCTCGAGGTGCCCATCACCGACGCGATGGTGCCCAACGCCTTCGTGTCGGTGGTGCTGCTGCGCGGGCGCGTGCACGACGAGAAGGACGCGGCGGGCTACGAGACGGGCGCGCCCGCGTTTCGCCTGGGCTACGCGCGGCTCGACGTCGATCCGACCTCGCAACGCCTGGCGGTGAAGGTGAACCCGTCGGAGACGGTGACGAAGCCCGGCAGCGAGGTGACGCTCGAGGTGAGGGTGGCCGACGCGAAGGGCGCGCCGGTCAGTGGCGCGGTCGCGCTCGCGGTGGTCGATGAAGCGGTGCTGGGGCTCACCGCGCACCAGACGCCCGATCCCATCAAGGAGCTCTATGCGACGCGGCCGCTGGGCGTGCGCACCGCCGATGGCCGGCTCGACCTGGTGCACTCGCGCCGCAGCCGCCAGGAAGCGCTGTTCCCCGGCGGCGACGGCGAAGACGCCGAGACGTTCCGGAAGATCATGACCGGAGACCTGCGCCACCTCTTCAAGTCCACCGCCTACTGGAACCCGAGCGTGGTGGTCGGCCCCGACGGGCTGGCGCGCGTCACCGTCACCCTGCCCGACAACCTCACCACCTTCCGCGTGATGGCCGTCGCCTTCGATGGGCACGGCCGCGCGGGGAGCGGCGACGTGAAGGTGATGACGAAGAAGCCGCTGATGGTGCAGCCGGTGCTGCCGCGCTTCCTCTACCCGGGTGACACGCTCACCGTCGAGGCGCTCGCCTTCAACGGCACCGCGAAGCCGGGCGAGCTCACCTTGAGCGCGCTGGGGCTGGAGGGCCTCGAGCCGTTGCCCGGCGCGAAGCTGGTGCAGGTGAACACGGTGCCAGGCGGTGCCTCGGTGAAGGTCGGCGTGGCGGTGCGGGTCACCGGGCGCGGCAAGGCGAACGTGCGCTGGAGCGCCACGCTGGGGAAGGAGACCGACGAGGTGCAGGTGACGGTGCCCATCCTCGATGCGGGCGCCAAGCGCGTGGTGGTGGCCTCGAGGCAGCTCGCCAGTCCGAGCGGGGGAATCGAGCTGGCACTCCCGACGGGCCGCCTGCCGGGCAGCACCGAGGTCGAGGTGATGGTGTCGAGCTCGTCACTCTCCGAGCTGAAGGACTCGGTGCAATACCTGATGGGCTACCCCAACGGCTGCATCGAGCAGACGACCTCGACGGCGTACCCGCTGGTGGTGCTCAAGGACCTGCTGCCCGAGATGGGCGTCACCGTGGACGAGGCCGACCTGAAGAAGTTCTCGGAGGCCGGGGTGAAGCGGCTGCTCTCCTTCCAGACGACCAGCGGCGGGCTGGCGTACTGGCCGGGCAGCGACAGCCCTCACGTCTTCGGCACCACCTTCGGGCTGACCGCGCTCATCGAGGCGAAGAAGCGCGGCTACGCGGTGCCCGACGAGGCGCTCGACCGCGCGGCGAAGTTCCTGGAGAAGTCGCTCAAGCAGGGCTCCATCACCGAGGAGATGCCGCACGCGGCGATGCCCGATGGCGACACGCGCGCGCTGGTAGTGCTCACGCTCAACCGGCTGGGGAAACCGCAGCCCTCCTACGTGTCTACGCTGTGGAGCGAGCGCGCGAAGTTGTCTGCCTTTGGGGTGGCGATGCTGGCGGTGGCGGTGAGCGAGGGGGGCGGAGACAGGTCGCTGCTGCAGCCGATGCTCGCCTTCGTGCAGGACGCCGCGAAGAAGGCGCAGAGCGAGGCCTGGTACGAGGGCGAGCGGAAGGGCGGCTGGTCGATGGACTCTCCCTTGCGCACCCACGCGGCGGCGCTGCTGGCGTTCGGCACCGGTGGTTCGCAGAGCGAGATGGCGCCGAAGCTGTTGACGGGGCTGCTCAAGCGCAAGGACGGCTCAGGCGGCTGGGGCAACACGCAGGAGAACGTGTACGGCATCATGGGCATCGCCAGGCTCGCGGGCTCACCGGCTGCCGGAAGCGCGCCCGCGGCAAAGCTCACCGTCGGCGGGAAGACCGTGGCGATGGAGGCGCTCGAGGCGGTGGGCAAGGGCTCGCGGCGCTACGCGGTGAACGGCGCCGGCGCGGGGGTGAAGGAGAACGAAGGCGGCACGGTGCGGGTGGGGCTCGATCAGCGCTCGGGGCCGCCCACCTTCCTCACGGTGAGGGCGCGCTACGAGGTGCCGCTCACCGGTGACAACCGCGCGGCGTTCGCGAACGGCTTCTCGATGAAGCGCACCTACGAGACGCTGGAGGGCCGCTCGCTCGAGGGGAGACCGATTCCGCTGGGGAGCGTGGTGCGGGTGCGCGTGAGCCTCGAGAGCCAGGAGAAGCGCAACTACGTGGCGGTGGACGACAAGCTGCCGGCGGGGCTCGAGCCGCTCAACGCGAGCCTTTCGACCACGGAGAAGCTGGAGCTGGGGGCGCCCACCCAGGCGACGGCGAAGGGGCTCGAGGTGATGTCGTTCACCGAGACGCGCGACTCGCGGGTGGCGTTCTACGCAGACGAGCTGCCGGCCGGCGCGTACGAGTGGGTGTACCTGGCGCGCGCGACGACGGCGGGAAAGTTCATCAGGCCGGCCGCGAGCGCCGAGGCGATGTACGAGCCGCAGGTGAACGGGGCGACGTCGATCGAAGACGTCACGGTGAGCCCGCAATGAAAACTGTCCCCCTCTCCCCCGCGGGGGAGAGGGTCGGGGAGAGGGCGGTCCAACTTCTAGTCGCAGTCGCACTCCTGACCGCCGCGCTCGAGCTCTGGATCCAGCAAAACCCCTGGCCAGAAATCCCACCCCCCTCGCAATCCCTCCGGGTCCTCGATCGCAACGGCGCGCTCCTTCGCGAATCCGTCAACGACGAAGGCGAGCGCGCCCGCTGGGTCGCGCTCGACGACGTGAGCCCCTGGCTGATCGAATCCACCCTCGCGGCCGAAGACGATCGCTTCTTCACGCACGCGGGCGTCGACGCGCGCTCCATCGTCCGCGCGGTGGTGCAGGACGTCAAAGCCCGCCGCGTCGTCTCCGGCGCCTCGACGCTGACCATGCAGCTCGCGCGCCGCCTCGCGCCGCACGCGCGTTCCTTCCCCGGAAAACTCAAGGAGATGCTCGACGCGCGTCGCCTCGAGCAGACGCTCACCAAGAGCCAAATTCTCGAGCAGTACGTGAACCGCGTGCCCTACGGCGCCGGAGCCATCGGCATCGAAGCGGCCTCGCAGCGCTACTTCGGCAAGCCCTCGCAGCACCTCTCGTTGGCCGAGGCCGCGCTGCTGGCGGGACTGCCCAAGGGCCCCACCGGGCTCAACCCGCTGAAGAACCTCGAGGGCGCGAAGGAGCGCCAGCGGTACGTGCTCGATCGGCTGCGTGCCACGGGGCGGGCGACCGAGAGCGAGGTCGTGCTCGCCCGGCGCGAACCGCTCACCTTCTCCGCGCTCGAGACGCCGACGGCGATGCACTTCACCGAGTGGGTGCGCCAACAGGGCGCCACCGGCGCGGTGCGCACCACCCTCGACGCCGAGCTGCAGCAGGAGATCGAGGGCATGGTCTCCGCCCACGTGGCGACGCTCACGTCGCAAGGCGTGACGAACACCGCGGTGGTGGTGCTCGACAACGAGCGCTGCGAGGTGCTCTCGATGGTGGGCTCGGCGGACTACTGGCATCCGCGTGACGGCTCGGTGAACGGCGCGCTCGCGAAGCGCCAACCGGGCTCGACGCTCAAGCCCTTCACCTACGCGCTCGCCTGGGAGCAGGGGCACAGCCCGGCCTCGGTGGTCGCCGACGTGGAGACGCGCTACGGCGAAGTGGGCGGCGCGCTCTTCCAGCCGCAGAACTTCAGCCGGGACTTCTCCGGGCCGGTGTTGTTCCACGAGGCGCTGGGACGCAGCCTGAACGTCCCTGCGATTCGGGTGGCGGCGTTGTTCGGCGCGAAGGAACTGCTCACCACCCTGCACTCCGCGGGCTTCGCCTCGCTCGATCAACCGGCAGCGCACTACGGCCTGGGCCTCACGCTGGGCAACGGGGAGGTGACCCTGCTCGAGCTCGCCCAGGGCTACGCGATGTTCGCGCGCGGGGGGCGCTCGTGCGTGGCGACCTCGCGGCTGGGCGGCGTGGTGGAACAGCGCCAGGTCTTCTCGCCGCAGACCGCGTTCCTGGTGACCGCGGCGTTGTCCGACGAAGCGACGCGCATGCGGGCGTTCGGCCCGGGGAACGCGCTGATGCTGAACTTCCCGGTGGCGGTGAAGACGGGCACCAGCACCAACTGGCGGGACAACTGGGCGGTTGGGTACACGCAGAAGTACACGGTGGCGGTGTGGAGCGGGGACTTCGAGAACCGTCCGCTCGATCAGCTCGCAGGCGCGAGCGGGGCGGGGCCGTTGTTCAACCGGGTGATGACGAGGGTGACGTCGCGGCAGGGGCAGGCGAAGCCGGTGGCGTTCTCTCCCCCTCCAGAGGTGGTGGAGACGACGGTGTGCGCGACGTCCGGCTCACGGCCGAGCGCGGACTGCCCCGAGCGACGGCGGCTGTTCCTGCCGAAGGGCCAGCTGCCGACGCACGACTGCGAGCACCACCGGAAGCTGAAGCTCGACGCGCGCAACGGGTTCCTGGCGGGGGCGAGCTGTCCTTCTCACTTCGTCACGGAGCGCGCGTTCGAGGTGCTGCCGCCGCAGTACGCGCAGTGGCAGGCGGAGCATCCCCGCCGCGCGCCGCCCACGCAGTACTCGCCGCTGTGTCCGCGCACGGGCCCGGCGGCGGGAGCGGTGGTGATCACCTGGCCGCGGCAAGGCGAGGTGTTCGTGATCGAGCCCGGCTACGCGCGCAGCACCCAGTCCGTCGCGCTCGCCGCGGAAGCTGATCAGGCGCAGGCCGAGGTGCGGTGGCTGATGGACGGCCAGGAGATCGCCCGGGCGTCGATCGCCAAGCGCCCGCTCTGGGCGCTCGCGCCGGGGCGTCACCGCCTCGAAGCCGAGGTGCGCGGCCGCAAGAGTCCGCCGGTGCAGTTCGAAGTGCGCTGAGGAG
>VFKJ01001021.1 GCA_009885595.1 Myxococcales bacterium
CCACCTGCGCGCTGCTGCTGGTCGCGTGGTTCGGCGGCGTGCGCAACTCGTTCAAGGGGCCGGCGCTGCCGAAGCTCGGCTAGCCACTACCCGGCGCTCGGGGCGGCGTGAACGCCGAGCCGGCCCTCGCGCAAGGTAAACAGCGTCAGGGTGATCGCGTACGCGCCGATCACGTCGATGGTGTAGTGCAGGTGCGCGAAGAACACGCTGAGCACCACCAGCACGTGCGCCGCCAGCATCACCCCGCGCAGCGCCGGGTAGCGCCACACGTAGAGCAGCAGCAGCAGCGTGGTGGCGGTGTGGCCCGAGAAGAACAGGTCCTTGGTGAGGTACACCCGCGCGCCCGCCCCGGTGTCGAAGAAGCCGAACGGCGTCATCAGGTGGAGGAAGGCGCCCAGCCGGGTGTCGAAGCTCATGCCCGCGTGCAGATCGTCGCCCCGCACCGGCCCTAAGCCCGTGGCCATGATGCACGCGCCGCGCACCAGCGCGATCAGCCCCGACGACACCATGTAGCGAATGAACCGCTCGGCATCTTTCGCCAGCAACCACAGCGCCACCGGCACGTACGCCACCAACCAGAGGATGTAGTTGTACCGGTCGACCCACGAGACGTACGGCACCCACTCGAGCAGCACGTCGGGCAAGCGCGGCGCGGACCTGGCCTCGGCCCACAGCGCCATCCACATCATCGCGAAGTAGCAGGTGACCCTGAACGCGAGACTGCCCGCGAGGCGGGCGATGAGGCGGGAATTGAGAGCCACGAGGCCGCTGCTCCTAGCAGCCCATCGCCCGCTGAGGAATTCGGGCAGCCAGAATCACTTGGCGTCGATCTGCCTCCAGAACAGCGGGCCGCTGGCCTTGCGCTTCGAGGCGTACATCGCGGCGTCCGCCTTCTCGAGCAACTCCTGGGGCGAGTGGCCGTCTTCGGGGAAGACGGCGATGCCGATGCTGGCGCTGACCGAGACCTGCACTTTGCCCAGCTCGCAGGGCGCGCTGATGATGGCGGCGAGCTTTTCGGCGACCGCGGAGATCACCGCGTCATCTTTGGCCTCCAGCATCAGGAATTGAAACTCGTCCCCGGCGCGGCGGCAGATGGTGTCGTCACCCCGAGTGACCGATTCCAGCCGCTCGGCGATCTCCTTCAAGCAGGCGTCGCCCACGTCGTGTCCGTAGGTGTCGTTGACCTCCTTGAACTTATCGAGGTCGATGAACATCACCGCCGACCGCCAGTCGTGCCGCCGCGCCTGGGTCAACGCCAACTCGAGGCGGTCCTTGAAGAGCGTGAAGTTGGGCAGGCCCGTGAGCGCGTCATGCAGCGCGTCCGCCCTCGCCTTTCGCGCCTGGCGCCGGCTCGCCGCCAGCGCGTCGTTGGTCTGGGCGAGCTCGTCGTGCAGCCCCCGCCGCTCGCGGATGCCTTCCGCCAGCGCCGCGTTGACCGAGATGAGCTCGTCCGCGCACTCCTCCACCTTGATCTCCACCTCTTCGCTCTGGCTGAGCGCCTGCTCGATGGCGGGCGCAGGGCCACCCTCCTCGAGCTCCTTCTTGAGCGAGGTGTTGACGGTCGACAGCTCGACCGCGCAGGCCTCGACCATGTCCTTGGCGTGCTGAGTGTGCCCTCGCGCCTTCAACAGCGAGGTCGGTTCCGGAGACGAGTTAGGGAGGCGCTTCAGGGCGGGCTTCTGAGGGTGCGGCATTTGCCTACCATGCTCGATCCCGGCCCCCGGCAAACCTGCCTGAACACCCCGTTTCCTAGAAGTTCGACTCGAGGGCCACCGCGGAAGCGTGAATGATCGCAGCGATCCGGATGGCGTCGTGCACGTGCGCCGTGGTCATGCCGCCCTCGAGCACCACGTGCTCATGCGAGAGCACGCAGCTCTGGCAGTTGTTGATCGCCGAGACCGCCAGGCAGAACAGCTCGAAGTCGGTCTGGTTGGTGGCGGGCTGCTTGAGCCGCATCATCCGCAGCCGGGCCGGCATCTGGCTGTACTCGTCCTTCCCGATGATGTGGCGGAACCGGTAATAGACGTTGTTCATCCCCATCAGGATGGCGGCGGCCTTCGCGTCTTCCACCAGGTTCGCTTCGATGCCAGCGGCGGCGGCGTCAGCGAGCACGGCCCGGGTGAGCGCCTCGTTGCGCGAGGCATAGGCCGCGGAGATCGCCACGCCCCAGGTCTGCGCCGCGTTGAGGGAACCGGGCTGCAGCACGTTGCCGAGGTTTATCTTGATGTCGCGCGCCGCGTCGGGGAACTGCTCTTTGAGGTGATTCAGCTTTTCCATTTTTTCTTCTCCCTGGGGACACACCACGGGCGTGGCGGTCGTGCTGCCCACCACGCCCGTTGAACTTCAGACCTGAAAGACGACTCAGCCGACCTTCTTGAGCTTGGTGGTGAGCGTCTCGTCGCCCTTCTTCCAGTTGCAGGGGCACAGCTCGTCGGTCTGCAGGCCGTCGAGCACGCGCACGACCTCGTCGACGTTGCGACCGACCGAGAGGTCGTTCGCCGCCGCGTACCGGATCACGCCCTGCGGGTCGATGATGAAGGTGGCGCGCAGCGCGACCTCGTCCTTGGCCTGCAGCAGCCCGAACGCCTGCGCCATCGAGGGCGCGATGAACAGCAGCGGGTGCTTGATGGTCTTCAGGTCGGCGTGCGACTGGCGCCACGCGAGGTGGCTGAACTCGTTGTCCGTCGAGCCGCCCAGCAGCACCGCGCCGCGATCGGCGAGGTCCTTCATCTTCTTGTCGAACTCGACGATCTCCGTCGGGCAGACGAAGGTGAAGTCCTTCGGGTAGGTGTAGAGGACGACCCACTTACCCTCGAGCTCCTTCGAGCTGATGTTCTTGAACTCCTTGCCCTTCTCGATGCTGACGCAGGCTTTGACATCGAATGAGGGGGCCTTCGAACCAGGGGTGATC
>VFKJ01000146.1 GCA_009885595.1 Myxococcales bacterium
GAGCAGTGGATGTACATGGACCTTCAGTACATCGACACCTGGAGCTTCTCGAAGGACATCGGCCTCATCCTCAAGACGTTCCCGGTGGTGCTCACGGGCCGCGGCGCCAGCTGACCACGTCACCTTTCGACCCCCGATCTTCGACCGGAGCGGGGCTTGCATCGAGGGACGGCGCAGCAGACGAACCGTCGTGGTTGTGAAAAAGAGCCCACCTCATGACCCGATCTCACCCCGCTCTCCTGTGCGTCCTCACCCTCGTGGGCACCACGGCCTGCTACACGCCCCGCGGCGCCTTCCTCGAGGTCGACGAGAGCGCGCTGGCCGACGACACCGGCTACGTCATCTCGCCTGGCGACGTGCTGCTGGTGCGCGTGTTCCAGCAGGAGGCGATGTCGGCTCGCGTGAAGGTGCGCGGCGACGGCAAGGTGTCCCTGCCGATGCTCAACGACGTGCTGGCCGCGGGCAAGTCGCCCAGCGTGCTCGCCTCGGAGCTGCAGGTGAGGCTCAAGGACTTCATCAACACCCCGGTGGTGACCGTTTCCCTGGAAGAATCGCGGCCGATCACGGTGTCGGTGCTGGGCGAAGTGGTGCGCCCGGGCGTGGTGACCCTCGACCCCGGCGCGGGCGTGCTGCAGGCGCTCGCGGCTTCGGGCGGGCTGACCGATTTTGCGCACCGCGACGGCCTCTTCGTGCTCCGGAAGATCGCCGGCCAGCCCGCGCCCCGCCGGCTGCGCTTCACCTTCGAGGTTCTTGCGCGTGGTGAGGGCCCCGCCGCAAGGTTCACGCTGCTCCCAGGTGACGTGGTGGTCGCCGAATGAACCCGTGGCTGCGATACGCGGTGGTCTTCGCGTTCGTGGCCACCCCCGCGGTCGCGGCCGACGTGACGTACGAGGTGGCGCTGCGCACCGACGTGCGCACCCGCACCCCAATCCCCGGTGATCGGGGGACGACGCTGACCGGCGATCTCGAGCTGGCGCCCCGGGCGCAGCTGAGCCTGGGCATCGACGCCAGCACCTTTCACTTCCAGTACGCGCCCACCCTTCTGTGGCGCGAGCCGCTGCAGGGCGCCCGCGTGGACGCGGTGCTCGGGCTGCACCGGGGGCGGATCGCGTTCGACACCCGCTGGCAGCGGGGCGTGTTCTCGATCGCGGAAGACGCGGCCTACGGGCAGACCTACGTGGGCGCGCTGCGCAACCCCGAGGGCGCGATCGAGCCGGTGGCCGAGGTGCAGAACCCCGGCATGGTCTCGTACCTGCGCTCCTCCACCACGATGGGGGTCCAGAGCCGACCGACCGATCGCCTGACGCTGGGCGTGTCGGTGGGTTACCAGGTCTCGGGGAGCCCAGACCCGCTGCCAGATCCGCCGCCGCTCCCACTCCAATATGGGCCCTTCGCGCTCGCCCACGCGCGCGCCACGGTGGGCCGGCTCGACGGGCTGACCACCTCGGCCCAGGTGCACCAGGCGCACTTCATCACCGGCGCCGATCAGCTCGTCGCCCAGCTGCGCGAGACGTGGGATCGCCAGCTGTCCCGCACCGTGACCTTCACCCTGGGGGCCGGCGTCGCCCTGGCGCGCGAAGAGGTGGTCTTGACGCGCCTGACGCCGTTCCCCGGTACCTACGTCGATCTGCTGCCGGTCGCGCAGGCGGGCGTCGACTGGCGCGACATGCTGGCGGGCCACCCCATTCGCCTCGACGCGACCCTGCGCATGGCGCCCTTCTCCGACCGCTTCACGGCCAACGTGTACGAGCGCGTCGAGCTGCGCGGCCATGGCGAGTGGCGGTTCGCGAAGGACTGGCTCACCACCGCCGCGGCCGGGGGCGCGCTCGCGGTGCCCGTGTCCCTCGCGATCCTCCGCCCAGCCGGCGGCCCTGGAAATGTCCAAGCCGGAGATCGGGTGATCTACGCCGAAGGGACAGTGGCCTGGGTGGTGAAAACATGGCTGCTCCTGCAGGCCTCGGCGCGCGTGCTATGGACCGAGCAGCCTCGCACTGGAAACCCGGGGCAAGTTCAGGCGGTCGGCACGGTCTCTGTAACGGTTCAACAGCAGGACTCTCTGGCCTGGTGAGGAAGAACGATCGTGAGTGAGAAGAAGAAGTCCGTGCTGGTGGTGGACGACGACCCCGAGATCCGCAAGCTGTTGAGCGCGACGCTCGACCGCATGGGCTTCACGGTGTCCGAGGCGGCCGATGGCAGGACGGCGATCAAACGGCTCGACGCGGCCCGGCCTTCGCTGCTGTGCATCGACCTCATGCTGCCCGAGTCTTCCGGCTACGACGTGTGCGAGCACGTCAACCAGACGCCTACCTTGAACGGCCTTCCCATCTTGATGGTGAGCGCGCGCACCATGCCCGAAGACCGCGCGCAGGCGGAAGAGCTCGGCGTGCGCGTCTACCTGTCAAAACCCTTCACCCAGGCCCAGCTCAAGCAGGCGGTCGCGCAGGCCCTCGAGGGCACCACCCAGTGAGCGAGAGACCCGCCGTCCCCGGGACCGAGCCCGAGCTGTTCGACACCCTGTTGCTGCGGCAGACGGTGGGCTTCGTCTTTCGGGGGGTGCGGCGCCACCGGGTGCTCTCGGCGGCCGTCTTCGTCACCGTGATCGCCCTGGGCGTGGCGGCGGCGGTGCTGATGCCGCGCACCTACCACGCGGAATCGCGGCTGCTGGCGAACAACAACGATCTCATTCGCGCGCTGGGCAACCCGCGCTCCAGCCTCACCTCGGAAGATCCCACCCGCGCGGCGCGGGAGCTCATCTTCGCGCACGACAACCTGGTCTCGCTCATCAAGCAGACCAACCTGATGAAGAGCTGGGAAGAGACCCGCCCCGCGATCGTGAAGGCGAAAGATCGCCTGGTGCAGCTGGTCGTCGGCGAAGACAGCGAAGAAGACAAGATCGACGCCATGGTGGGCCTGCTCGAGAAGAAGCTGCAGGTGACGACGGATCAGCAGACGGTCAACATCACCATCGACTGGCACGACGCCCAGATGGCGTACCTGCTGGTCGAGACCGCGCAGCAGAACTTCCTCGAGACCCGCCACGTCACCGAGATGACGGCGATCAGCGAGGCGCTCTCGATTCTCGAGATGCACGGCGGGCAGCTGCAGAAGATGGTCGACGACGCCCTGCACGAGCTGGAGCGCGTGCGCGAGGCGCGGCGCAGGGGCAGCTTAGGGATGATCTCCGGTTCCCCGGGCGCCGAGAGGCCGAGCGTGCCGGTGGCCCCGGTGGTGACGGTGGTGGCGGCGCCCGTGGCCGAGAAGAACGACGGCCCCGCCTCGGCCACCGAGCAGGAGCTGGCGCAGCTCAAGTTCCTCCTCAACTCGAAGAAGCGCGCCCTGGGCGATCTGGAAGACTTCCGCCGGCGGCGGGTGACCGAGCTCACCGCGCAGCTGCAGGAGCAGAAGGTGCAGTACGCCGATCAGCACCCGATCGTGATGGACACCCGGCAACGCATCGAGGCGCTCAAGCTCGACTCGCCGCAGATGACGCAGGTGAAGGCCGACATCGACGGGCTCGAGCACGAGTACCGCCGCAAGGGCGGGCGCGACCCCGACGCGCTGGTGGAGCCGTCGTCGCGCGGCCGCACCGCGATGCGCCGCGGGGGGCCACTGGTGGCGCAGGCCGCGCTCACCAACTCCGAGCTCTCCGACGATCCGCTGGTGGAGTTCGCCCGCAACAACCTGCGGGTGGCGGCGGCGAAGTACGAAGAGCTGCTGATGCGCATCGACTCCGCGCGCATCGAGCAGGACACCGCCCGCGCCGCCTTCAAGTACCGCTACAGCGTGGTGCGCCCGGCCTCGGTGCCCAAGAAGCCCATCAAGCCCAACCTGGCGGTCATCCTCGGGCTGGCGGCGTTCGCGGCCCTCTTCGGGGCGATCCTCGCGGGCGCGACCCGCGACTGGCTCAGCGGCCGGCTGGTGGAAGCGTGGCAGGTCGAGCGCGCGGTCGACTTGAAGGTGCTCAGCCAGGTGAAGCTCCCGTGAGCTCGTCGGTGGGCCTGGTGGCCGAGCTGGTGTTGCTGGTGCTCTGCCTGCCGGTGCTCTCCTGGGCGCTCTACTTAGGCGCGCTCTCGCTGCTCTCCTGGCCGCCGGCGGCGCCCGTGCCCCCGGTGCCCAGCCTGCGCTTCGACTTCGTGGTGCCGGCGCACGACGAGTCTCTGGGCATCGCGGCCACGGTGAAGAGCCTCTCGGAAGTCGACTACCCCAAGGAGCTCTTCCGGGTGGTGGTGGTGGCGGACAACTGCACCGACGACACCGCGGCGAAGGCGCGCGAGGCGGGCGCCACCGTGCTGGAGCGGCAGAACCAGGACCTGCGCGGCAAGGGCTACGCGCTCGCGCACGCCTTCGAGCGCTCGGTGGCCGAGGGCGCGGACGCGGTGGTGGTGGTGGACGCGGACACGGTGGTGTCGAGGAACCTGCTGCAGGCGTTCTCCGCCCGGCTGACGAGCGGCGCGGTGGCGGTGCAGGCGCACTACGGCGTGCAGAACCCGAACGCCTCGTGGCGCACCCGGCTGATGCGCATCGCCCTGTCGATGTTCCACCAGGTGCGCAGCCTCGGGCGCGAGCGGCTCGAGGTGTCGGCGGGGCTGCGCGGCAATGGCATGTGCTTCCGCACCTCGCTCCTGCGCGAGGTGCCGCACGACGCCTTCTCGCTGGTCGAAGATCTCGAGTACGGCATTCGCCTGGGCCGGAAGGGCTTCCGGGTGGCGTACGCGTTCGAGGCCGAGGTGCTGGGCGAGATGGTGTCGGGCGAGTCGGCGTCGCGTTCCCAGCGCAACCGGTGGGAGCAGGGCCGGGCGCAGATGCTCGCGCAGCACGGCTGGCCGCTGATGCGCGAGGCGCTCGCGCAGCGCAGCGGGCTGCTGTTCGACCTCGCGATGGACGTGGCGGTGCCGCCGCTGAGCCGGGTGGTGGGGCTGACGCTGGTCGGCCTGGTCGCCTCAGCGGTGTTGCTGGGCTTTACCGGTCACGGTGCCCTGGCGGCCGCGGCGTTCTCGCTCGCGAGCGCGGCGCTGGGCCTCTATGTGTTCGCCGGGTGGCTGCACTCGGGCACCGGCGCGCGCGGGCTGCTCGACCTGGCGCTGGCGCCCGCGTACGTGGCCTGGAAAGTGGTGCTCGCGTTCCAGCGGCCCAGGGGCCAGAAGCAGACGCAGTGGGTTCGCACCACGAGGGAAGGGGAGACGCGGCCATGAGCAAGACGCCGGGACAGCAGCAGCTCTATCAGCAGCTCCTCACCTGCCTGCGGGGCGACTGGCACTCGATGGTGGTGGTGCCCGCTTCTCCGGGCGCGCCCTCGGGCACGGTGGCCAACGCCCTGGCGGAGGTGAGCACCCTGGTGCGCGGCAAGCGCGCGATGCTCTTCTCCACCGAGGGGCTCGAGATCAACGACGTCTCGCGGGTGATCGTCGACATGATGCAGCACATCGCCAGCGGTGGGCTGGCGATCGTCTCCATCGACTCGGTGATCGCCGCGCAGTCGGGCATTCCGGTGACGCTCGCGGCCGACGTGGCGTTGCTGGTGGTGCAGCTCGGGGTGACGGAGACGGCCGACGCGAAGCGCACCGTCGAGCTGGTGGGCGCCAAGAAGTTCATGGGCGCGGTGACGATCGAAGCCTGACCTC
>VFKJ01000865.1 GCA_009885595.1 Myxococcales bacterium
CTGCCAGTCCTTCACGCGGCTCTCGAAGCGGGTGAATTCGCTCAAGAAGACGAGATCGACGGAGCCGATCGGGCCGTTGCGCTGCTTGGCGATGATCAGCTCGACGGGGATGACGGTGTTCCGCTGATCGGGCGGGGGCGCGCCGTCTTCGCTCTCGTCTTCACGGTGGATGAACATCACCACGTCGGCGTCCTGCTCGATGGCGCCCGACTCGCGGAGGTCGGACAGCATGGGCTTGCCGCCCTTGCGCTCTTCGACTTTCCGGTTGAGCTGGGAGAGCGCGATGATCGGCACGTCGAGCTCTTTGGCGAGCTGCTTGAGGGCGCGGCTGATCTCGGAGACCTCGAGCTGGCGGCTCTCGACCTTGCCCTTCTGGTGCATCAGCTGGAGGTAGTCGATGATGATGAGCCCCAGCTTGCCTTCCTTCTGCTTCAGGCGCCGCGCCTTGGCGCGCAGGTCGAAGGAAGACAGGCCGCCGGAATCGTCCACGTAGAACTTGGTCTTGAACAGCTCGTTGGCCGACTCGCTGATGCGCTCTTCGTCGGCGGGCGACAGGCGCCCACCGCGCAGCTTCTTCATGTCCACCTTCGCGTGGGTGGCCAGCAGACGCGTCATCAGCTGCACGGACGGCATCTCGAGGCTGAACACCGCCACCGCGAGGTCCTCTTTCCCCGCGGCGTGCAGCGCGAAGTTCATCGCCAGCGAGGTCTTCCCGATGCCGGGGCGGGCCGCGAGGATGATCAGCTCGCCGCCGTGGAAGCCGGTGAGCTGGTTGTCGAGGTCGACGAAGCCCGAGCCGACGCCGGTGACGCCGCCGCCGCTCTGCTTCATCTTGTCGAGGAGGGTGAGGGCCTCCTCCATCAGATCGGACATCGGCCGCAGATCGCCCGCGCGGCGCTTCTCGGCGATGTGGAAGACCTTGCGCTCGGCCTCGTCGAGCAGCTCGGCGACGTCGCCGGTCTCCTGGGTGGCGAGATCGAGGATCTCCCGGCCGGCGGTGGCGAGCAGCCGCCGCGTCGACTGGTTCTTGATGATGTTCGCGTACTCGGTCGCGTTCTGCACGAAGGGCACGGCCGCGTCGAGCTGGGCCAGGTAGCCGGGGCCGCCGATGGAAGCGAGCTTGCCGTCGGTCTTGAGCTGCTCGGCCACGGTGAGCGGGTCGACGTGCTCGCTGCGCATGTCGAGGGCGCAGATGGCCCTGAAGATGTCGCCGTGCGCGGGCACCGCGAAGTCGTCGGCGGTGATGATCTCCTGCACGTTGGAGAGCACCGCGTTGTCCATCAGCACGCAGCCCAACACTGCGCGTTCCGAGGCGACGTCCTGCAAGGCCGAGGGCGAGCTCATGACGACTCCACAAAAGAAAACCGTGCGCCCCGAAACCGGAGCGCACGGCTGTCTACCAGAACTGGATGAGGGTCAGGCCTGAGCTTCGCCCACGACGGTGACGGTCAGCTTCGCCGTCACTTCGCGGTGGAGGCGGATCTCCACGGGGAACTCACCGACGGCCCGGATGGGCTCGGGGAGGTGGATCAGGCGGCGGTCGAGCTTGTGGCCCGCGGCAGCCAGCGCCTCGGCGATGTCGAGCGCGGTGACGGAGCCGAACAGCTTGTCCTGCTCTCCGACCTTGCGCTTGATCGACACCTTGATGCCCTCGAGCTTCTTGGCCTGCTCCAGGGCGCCGCCCTTGAGCTTCTGCTGGCGCAGCTCGATGACCTTCTTCTCGTGGTCCAGCTGGCGCACGTTGGCGGAGCTCGCGAGCATCGCCAGGTTGCGGGGCAGCAGGTAGTTCCGGGCGTAGCCTTCCTTCACCGTCACCAGCTCGCCGGACTTACCCAGGTTGTACACGTCTTCTCGGAGGATGAGCTTCATGGGTCAGCTCGCCAGGACGAGGTAGGGGATGAGGGCGAGGCCGCGCGACTGCTTGATGGCCTTGGCCACCGCGCGCTGGTGCAGCGCGCAGTTGCCCGAGATGCGGCGGGGAATGATCTTGCCGCGCTCGGTCACGAAGTACTTGAGGGTCGACTGATCCTTGTAGTCGACCTTCGCGTTCTTATCGGCGCAGAAGCGGCAGACCTTCCTGCGGGCAAAACCACGGCCGCCTTTCCTGTCGTCGCCACCGTCCATGTCCCCGTCGTTGTCCTTCTTCGCGGGGCGCTTCTTCTCAGGGCTCATCGTGCTCATGCGCTGTAACCACCCTCATCGTCCATGTCGTTGTCGAAGCCGCCGAAGCCTTCACGCTCGGCGCCGCCGAAGGGCTTGTTGTCGTCCTCGCCCGCCAGCTTGAGATCTTCCTGAGGCTGGTGCGCCTCGGGGTCGACGTCGTCAGCCAGGCGCTTGCTCATGAAGCGCGTGACCTCGTCGAAGTTGCGCATGTTGCGCTCGACCTCGGCCACCATCGCCGAGCCGCCCAGGTAGTGAGCGTGGATGTAGATCGCGCGAGGCTGCTTGGCGACCGGGTACATCGTCTTCTTCTTGCCCCAGATCGTGAAGCGCAGGAACTTGCCGCCATCGCGGTTGATGATCCCCTTCAGGCGATCCTTCACCTTGTCCACGTTCTCGTCGGTGAGATCAGGCTTCACGAGGAAGACCGTCTCGTACTCACGCAGCTTCGCTGCGATTTTCACGGCATCTGCCATTTGCTGCCCCTTGGGTTCTGCCCATCGCTTCTTGCGGTGAGCGGGGTGTTCGATCACGAAATGTGACCGAAGGGCGGCGCTCGTACGTGGCGCTCCTGTCGGTGTCAAGGCGCCAGACCCCTGAACACCTTTCAAACCATTGGTTTCCCTCGGAGGGCAGGGTGGTCACCCGTGGGTGACAGTGGTACAGGCGCCCGCCGCATTCGCTTTTCGCAAGAGGGGAACAGCACATGAGATTGATGATCCTGGGCCTGATGTTGGGGGCGGCCGTCGCGCTCGGCCAGACCGCGGACGGTGGCATCAGTCCGAAGGCCGCCAACCCGGGAGACGCTGACGCCACGGTGATCCGCGATCCCGAGGGGCTGGGCGAGGGCGATGCCGGCGCGCCCGCTCCCTTCCAGGTCGATCTGCCGACGGAGAAGCCGGCGGACCCCGTCGCCAAACCCCAGGCGCCCGCGGCCAAGCCCACCGAGCCGGCGTGGGACCTCACGGCCGCGCTCGCCGCATCAGTGCGCCTGAGCTACGGCGGGACCACGATCTTCCCCTTCGACGACGATCGCACCACCTTCCCCATCGCGCCCCTGCAGACCCGGGTGCGCGTCAGCCCGGAGATTCACCTGGGCGGGCTGGGGCTGATCGCCGAGGCCGACGCCGCGACCGGCGCGATCTTGGGCATTCCCAGCGTCGCGCTGGTCGGTGATCGCCAGCCGATTCCGGAGCTGCGCGCGCTCGAGCTGCGCAAGCTCTACCTCGAGTACAAGTGGGCCAGCGGCGCCTTCCGGGTGGGCCAGCAGACCTCGCAGTGGGGCCTGGGGCTGCTCGCGAACGACGGCAGCCAGGACCCCGCGGCGGGCGACTTCGGTCAGCAGCACTACGGCAACCTCACCTACCGTGCGCTGCTGGTGGCCCGCCCGCTCTTCGGCAAGGGCGGCGCCTTCCGCGCCTTCGAGGCCGCGCTGGCCGCCGACCTGATCGTCCGCGACAACCTGGCCGAGTTCAGCCACGGCGATCGCGCCTTCCAGGGCGTGCTGGCGCTGCGCTTCAACAAAGACCCGGAGCACAACTTCGGCGTGTACGCGGTGTACCGCAACCAGCGGAACATCTTCGTCACCGACGGCGGCAAGGCGACCGACGTGGTGGTGATCGACTTCGCGGGCCGCTGGCAGCTCTTCAAGCGGCGCAACCGCGAGTTCAAGATCGGCTGGGAGTTCGTCGGCATCACCGGCACCACCACCCAGGCGCGCAACGAGAACGCCGCGCTGCTGCAGGTCGGCCAGTTCGGCATGGCCCTCAAGTCGCAGTACCGGGTGGGCCGCACCTTCATCTACCTCGACGGCGGCTACGCCTCGGGTGATCAGAACGCCGCGGACGATCGCATCGAGAACTTCCGCTTCGACCGCGACTACAAGGTCGGCCTCATCCTCTTCGACCAGGTGATGGCGTACCAGTCGGGCCGAGGCTCGGTGCGCGCGGCAGACCCGGCGCTGACCGGCGTCGCGCCCGAGGGCGTGGACCTGCTGGGCACCGCGGGCTCGGTGACGGGCGCGTGGTACCTCTTCCCCCGGATCAAGATCGCGATGGCCGACTGGCTCGACGCCTACGGCGGGCCGCTCTTCGCCTTCAGCACCGCGAGGCTCGCGGACCCCTTCAACTCGCGCATCGGCGGCGGCACCGCCATCAACCCGCTCGGCGGGCGGCCGGGCCTCTACCTCGGCACGGAGATCGACCTGGGCGTGCAGGCGCGCGTCAAGCCGATCCCCGAGCTCACCATCAGCATCACGGGTGAGGGGGGCTTGTTCGTGCCCGGTGATGCGTACACGCTCCCGGGCGGCGGCGTGATGGCCCCTGTCGGCTTTGGTCGTCTGCGTCTCGGCTTCGCAATCTAAGGACCCATTTCATGAACAACCTGATCAAGCTGACTGCGATCGTCCTCTGCGCGGGGTGCGCTTCGCCCGAGGGCAAGGGCCTGATGGAGAGCGGCCCGGGCACGGGCGCCGAGGTCGTCTTCGACGTGTTCGCCAAGCCCCTGCCGAACGTGCCGCTGCCCAACGACTTCGCCACGCGCTTCGACGCCACCTCGGCGACCAAGCGGCGCATCAACGCCTCGATGGTGGCCACCACCAAGTGGGAGCGCTCGACCCGCGAGTCGCTCGACGCGCTCGACGGCTGGGGCACCTACCAGAGCATCACGGTCGCCTTCCAGAAGCCGCTCGACCTGCACAACCTCATTCGCCGGCACCAGGGCGACGACTACGACCCCCGCGACGACGCGGCGTACCTCATCGACATCACGCCCGACTCGCCCGACTTCTGCCAGCGCACCCCGCTCGACATGGGCGAGGGCAACTTCCCCATCGTGCTGGAGCGCCCGGGCTACTTCGACAACGACCGCGAAGGCGATCAGCTGCTCTTCGACGACCGCGAGGAAGACCTGAACCGCAACGGCAAGCTCGACCTGGGTGAAGACCTCGACATGGACGGCGTGCTCGACCACCCGAACACGCTCTACCCGGGCGACTCGTCCTTCAAGGCGCTGCCCTTCTACGAGCGCGAGACGAACACGCTGATCATGAAGCCGGTGCTGCCGCTGCGGGAGAAGAACACCTACGCGGTGGTGCTCACCAAGCGCCTGGTCGACGAAGACGGCCGCCCGGTGAAGTCGCCGTTCCCGTACATCAACCACGCCTCGCAGACCAAGGCGCTCGAGCCGTTGGAGCGCTGCCTGCCGAACTTCGGCCTGGGCCTCGCGGACGTCGCCTTCACCTGGCCGTACACCACCCAGAGCATCACCGCCGACTACATCGCCATTCGTGACGGCCTCTACGGGCTGGGCCCGATGAAGCGGCTCGCCGCCGAGTTCCCCGGCGAGATCAGCAAGCTGATGACCCTGCGCGACAGCCTGCCGGGCTCGACCATCAACGTGCGCATCGTCAGCGGCGAGCAGTTCCGCAGCACGGCGATCGATCTGCTCAAGCAGCTCAATGGCGGCGGCGCGCTCACGGCCTCGATGCAGGAGGTGGCCGACCACCACAAGTTCATCGACTACCACGTGGTGTTTCAGTTCGTTTCGCCGCAGTTCTTCCCCCGGGTGGACAGCGAAGAGAAGCCGCTGCCGCTCTACAAGCAGCTCTTCGACGTCAACCCGGTGACGGGCGCGGCCTTCACCCGGCCCGAGACGGTGACGGTGTGGCTCACGGTGCCCAAGAAGGCGGCCGGGAGCGGCCCCTCGCCGGTGGTGATCCTCGGCCACGGGTACACCGGCAACAAGTTGGACCCGCTCTTCTACGGCGGCTTCTTCGCCCGCTACGGGCTGGCCACCATCGGCATGGAGAACGTCAGCCACGGCGTGGGGCTCGACCCCACCGACCTCGAGCTGGCGCGCGCGCTGCTGGCGGGCAAGGGCCTGGGCAACATGTTCGACGCGATCGCCAAGGTCGATCGGGCGTTCGATCAGAACCGCGACGGCATCAAGGACTCGGGGGCGGACTTCTGGACCTCGTACATCCTCCACACGCGCGAGGTCGTGAAGCAGTCGGCCATCGACTACATGCAGCTGGTCCGCATTCTGCGTGGCTTCGATGGCGCGAAGACCTGGCAGTACGACGCCAACAGGGACAACCACGACGATCTCGTCGGCGACTTCAACGGCGACGGCGTGATCGACGTGGGCGGCTCGGCGCCGATCCACATCACCGGTGGGTCGCTGGGCGGCATCATGAGCGCGATGATGTCGGGCCTCGAGCCGCAGATCGACGTGGCGGTGCCCGTCTCCGGCGGCGCGGGCCTGCCGGACATCGGGGTGCGCTCGATCCAGGGAGGCGTGCGCGAGGCGGTCAACCTGCGCATGCTGGGGCCGTTGTTCACCACCACCCGCAACGCCGCGGGCCAGCTCGAGGCCTGGCAGGTGCTGCCCAACTTGAACGACCTGGGGCGGGTGAAGCTCGGCCCCGTGGACGCCACCCCGGTCGAGGGCGACACGGCGGTGCTCACCAACATCACCACGGGCGAGTACCGCTGCGCGCGGGTCGGCGCGAATGGGCTGCTGCGCGCGGCCGTCAGCTCAGACGAGAGCGATCAGTGGAAGATCGCCCTGTACTCGGGGCCGCTGCCTCCGCCTCTGCCGCCGGAGGAGGCGCCGGAGGGTGCGCCGGATCCGCGCTCGGGCTGCGTGGTGCCGGAAGACGCCACCCCGTATTGGACGATGGACACCTTCGGGATCGACTCGAAGTTCCAGGGTCTGGAGCACAAGGCGGGCGAGCCGCTGATCGCGCTGGGCGACGGCTTTGGGCTGCGCCGGCAGTCTCCGGAGATCCGCCGCTTCCTCGGTCTGGCGCAGCTGGCGATCGAGCGCGGCGACCCGGTGAACTTCCTGCCCTTCACCGAGCAGCGCCGCATCTTGCGCTACGGCACCGGTGAGACGGTCGCTACGCGCATGGTGGTGGTCAACACCATCGGCGACATGAACGTGCCGGTGGCCACCGGGGTGTCGATCGCGCGCGCGGCCGGAATGATCGACCTCTATTCCCCCGACGCTCGCTTCGGCAAGACGGCCAACCGGGTGCTGATCGACAACGGCGTGCTCGAGGCGGTGGAGCGGGTGGGGCGGTACCAGAACAGCCTGGGCCAGGACGTGCTGATGGACGTCGATCACTTCTCCGCGCTCTCGGGCAGCGGCACGCAGGATCTGTTCGACGTGCCGCGCCTCACGCCCGCGCTGCGGCTGGTGAAGCCCAACGATCGCGTGGGCGGCGTCACCGGCGTCATCTTCCCCATGGTGGTGCCGACCGGCCGCCACGGGTTCGACACGCCAGACCCGTCGCTGCCGTTCAACCTGGGCTCGGTGATGCTCAACATGCTCGGGCGCTACCTGCAGACCGGCGGCGCGGAGTTGCCGATGGAAGCGTGCCTCGAGTCGAGCAGCTGCAGCTTCGTGCCGCCGATGCCGGCGGACTGACCTCAGCTCGAGCTGCGGGAGAGGACGCGCCTCAGCTCAGCCAGGGCGGTGCCGATGATCAGGGCGGTGAGCATCCAGGCCACCGCGTAGCCCTCGGTGAGCCCGCGGTTGAGGTGCTGGTAGAGGTAGAACACCATGAACACCACGTGGAGCCCGAGCAGCATCGCGAACGCGGGCTTCTGCTGTGGCCGCTCGCTGCGCAGGAGCAGGCCCAGCGCCAGCAGCCCCAGCATGTTCCAGTAGTACATGTTCACCGTCAGCCAGGTGAAGACGAGCAGGGGGCCCAGCAGGAAGGCCTCCACGTCTTCCGCGCGGCGGATGAGCACGAGGATGAGCAGCGAGAACAACACCCGGCCCACGAGAAAGCCGAACGAATAGTCCCTGGGGAAGCCGCATTCCTGCTCGAAGAGCCGCGTGCGCTCGGGGTCACTCTGGGCGCACGGCAGCTCGCGGGTGAAGGTCTTCGCCGCCACCCCATCCCTGAGGCAGCTGCACCGTCCGTCGGTGGAGCAGTCGAGGGTGAAGCGGTGGTTGTCGCCGCAGCCGCTGAGCTCCTTGGTGCAGCTGGTGGCCGTCGAGGTGTCAGCGCTGCCCTTGCAGAGCTCGACGTCGCCGCGGCGCTGCGCGAGGTCTCCGGGGAAGAGCGCTTGGCCCCACACCCGCAGCGGGTTGGCCGCGTGCTGCAGGTACACCGATCGGAACGAGTATTGGATCGCGTAGAACTTCTCGACCTGCGCGACCTCGATGCGCTGGGCGTATTCCTTCCACGCGCCGGTGCCGAACATCGCGGTGCTGATCACCACCGCTGCCGCGCCCACCGCCGCCGCGGAGATCCCGAAGCGGAGGTACTCCTTGCGGAAGACCTTGGTCTGCCGCCACTCGAAGAGCGCGCGAAGGCCCAGCGCCACCCCGAAGAGCACCGGGAAGAGCTTGGTGGCCAGCGCGAAGCCGAAGAAGCCGCCGGCCCACCCGTACTTCTTCTGCTTCAGGAAACAGGCGGCGAGCCCGACGGCGAAGAGCCAGTCCCAGCGCAGGAAGCTGCCCGAGAGGTAGTCGAAGACGAGCGGCGGGGCAGCCCAGATGAACAGCCCGACGCTGGCGGCGCGGTGGCCGAAGGACTGCCAGACGGCCAGCCACAGCCCGAGCATCAGCAGCATGTCGAGCCAGCCGATCAGCGCCTGGCCCCGCGCCGAGAGCGGAATGAGCTTCGCCAGCGGCGTCGCGAAGATCGCCCAGGCAGGCGAGTTCGAGTTGCCGTGATCGTTCATGATCTGCGTCCAGTTGATCGGCCAGAGGCGGGCCATGGTGGCCCAGTCGGTCTTGAAGGCCTGCCACTGTTCGTCACTGAAGCGCGCGCGCACCGCAGCCGCGTCGCGCAGGGCGACGTCGAGAGGCACCTGCTCGAAGGTGTTGAGCTCGCGGGTGGTGGGCATGGCGCCCAGCACGTTCACCGTCTCGCGGTCAGCGAGGATCGCGGCCTTGTAGAGGTTGAACCAGCCGACTTCGTGTTGGTACTTCGCGCCCAGGTAGAAATGGAACTGCTCCCACTGGTGAATGAGGGGGAGCTTGTCGGCTGCCACCCCGCCGCCGACCCAGGCGCCCGAGAGGATCACCACCAGCGCGACGGAGAGCGGTTTGGCGCGGTTGATCAGCCCCGGCACCAGGCGCGGCAGCTTTCGTTCCCCCGCGGCGAGGCCCCGCGCCAGCCAGCTGGAGAGCCCGACCAGGCCTGCGCCCACGACGATGGCGCCGAGGGAGAACAGGTCGAGCGCGGCGAAGAGCGTGACCACCGCGATGGTGCTGAACACCGCGGCCCTTCGGCCCAGGCGCTGCGGATCAGCCCTGGCCCAGGCGGCGAATTCCAGCACGCGCTCGTCGCGCTTCGGGTCGAAAGCGAACCCGATGAGGAAGCCACAGAAGAGGATGAGCGGGATGCTGGTGAGCACCTGCGGCACGTCGATGTTGGCGCGCAATGCTCCGTAGTTGCACCACGCGAAGACCATCAGCCCGGCGAGGACCCCGTGCGCGCGCGAACGCGCCTGTCCGAAGCGATCACCCGCCACCGCGTCGATGAGCAGCAGCGCGATCGCGCCCTCGAGGAGGACGATCTTCAGAATGCCTGAGATGAAGTGATTCATCTGCTCCCGTCCCTCTGGGTCGCTCCGCCTCGGCCAGACGTCCGCTGCGCTCCCGTCTGTCTCGCGCAGCGTTCCGCTGCTGCCGGCTTCGCTCCCGACTGTTCGGACGCTTGCGTAGCGCCGCCCCCGCCCGTATTGGACGGCTTCGCCTTTAGCGGAAAAAGGGAAACGAGCCACCATGAGCGTGCAGGAACGAGATGTCCTCGCGGCGATGTCGACCGTGA
Organism: Myxococcales bacterium; assembly: GCA_009885595.1. Classification (GTDB taxonomy): domain Bacteria; phylum Myxococcota; class Myxococcia; order Myxococcales; family Myxococcaceae; genus Archangium_A. The sequence continues at coordinate 9,953 of VFKJ01000865.1, forward strand.
TGGATCCGGACTTGAATATGGACGTCGTCAAGGCGGGGATGGTGAAGGATCTGAAGATCGAGGGCGGCTTCGTGAAGCTGCGCATCGAGCTGACGACCCCCGCCTGTCCCCTGAAGGAGAAGATCAAGGGCGACGCCGAGGCCGCGCTCCAGAAGGTCACCGGGGTCGAGAAGTTCGAGGTCGAGATGTCGTCGCGCGTCCGCGCGCAGGCGCCCTCGAAAGACGCGCTCCTGCCGGGGGTGAAGAACGTGGTGCTGGTCGGCGCCGGGAAGGGTGGCGTGGGCAAGTCGACGGTGGCCATCAACCTCGCGTGCGCGCTGGCGCGGCATGGCGCGACGGTGGGGCTGCTCGACGCGGACTTCTACGGTCCGTCGATCCCCGTGATGACGGGCCTGAAGAAGAAGCCGGTCTCCCGCGACGGCAAGCTGCTCGAGCCGCTCGAGGCCCACGGCATCAAGGTGATGTCGATCGGTTTCTTGATCGAGGCCGACCAGGCGCTGATCTGGCGCGGGCCGATGCTGCAGGGCGCGCTGATGCAGTTGGTGCGCGACGTGAACTGGGGCGAGCTCGATTACCTGGTGGTCGATCTGCCGCCGGGCACCGGTGACATTCCGCTCACCGTGGCGCAGCAGCTCAAGAGCTCGGGGGCGGTGCTGGTGACCACTCCGCAGGACGTGGCGCTGGCCGACGTCATCCGCGCCAAGCAGATGTTCGACAAGCTGAGCATTCCGATCCTCGGCATCATCGAGAACATGTCGCAGTTCATCTGCCCCCACTGCGGCAAGGGCACGCACATCTTCGACACCGGCGGCGGGCGAAAAGCGGCCGAGATGATGGAGATCTCCTTCCTGGGCGAGATCCCGCTCGAGCTGTCCATTCGCCAGGGCGGCGATCGCGGCCTGCCCGTGGTGGTGGGTCACCCCGAGGGGGTCGAGGGCAAGTCGTTCATGGAGTTGGCCCAGAAGGTGGCGCAGCGGGTGTCGATCGAAAACGCGGGACGCAAGGCTCCTTCGGTGACGATTCAGTCAGCCTGAGTAGACTGGGAACCCCATGAGCATCGACGACCTCCCGCCCGAAGATCCCCTCGATGAGGACGTGGACGAAGCCGACGAGAAGAAAGGCTTCGTGCCCGACTTCGTGCGCCGCATGGCGTGGGCGGGCATCGGCGCGGTGTTCATGTCGGAAGAGGGCATTCGGCGGCTCGCGGGCCAGCTGAAGCTGCCCAAGGAGGCCTTAGGCTTCCTCCTGCACCAGGCCGAGAAGACGAAGGACGAGATCGGCCGCACGGTGTCCGACGAAGTGCGCAAGCTGCTGCAGTCCGATCGGCTCCGCGACGAGTTGCTGCGGCTGATCGCCGGCATGACGATCGAGGTGCGCGCCGAGGTGAAGCTGGTCCCCGACCGCGTCAAGGGCGAGTCGCCATCGCTGCTCCCGAAGCTGAAGGTGAGCGACCTCAAGACCTCGTACGACGGGAACAAGAAGAAGAAGAAGAAGGACGACGGGGAGCCGGACGAGGAGTGAAGAATCGCCCCGGCAAGCTGCTGGTGATGGCCATCGTGCTCGGCGGGGGGCTGCTCCTGTGGCGCACGGGGGCGTTCGGCGTCTTCCCCACGGATCGCACGATCGTCTGGCGGCTGCCGGTGTCCTACGGCGAGGTGCGAAAGCTCGAGCTCCAGGTCTGGGGCGAAGAAGAGCTGCTCAAGCGCGAGGAGCTCGAGTACCCCGCGGGCATCGTGGGCGAGCCGAGCCTGAAGGTGCCGCTCTCGGCGGGGCCGCATCGGGCGATCGCCAACGTGTGGCTCATGGGCGCAAAAGGGGCGATCGGGTTCTCGGCGCCGTTCGATCCGCGCGGCGACGAGGCCATCGTGATCGAGATGAAGAAGCCGTGAAGCACCTCGGCTGACGCCTCAGGCGACAATCGTCTCGTGCGCTTCATTCTCGTGCTTCTGCTCTCGGGCTGCCCCATCGTCGTGCCGCAGGTCTCTCAGGACTACAACGGGGTC
>VFKJ01000891.1 GCA_009885595.1 Myxococcales bacterium
CACTCCGGGGCCCACGGAGAGCCTCAACCTGAGTCACTCGGTGGCGGTGATGTTGACCCTGTTCAACGCGGCCGCGGAGCGCGGTGAGCTCGACTTCCGCGCCTCGAAGCCTGCGCGCGACGCGCTGGTGAAGCTGCTCAGCGAGCAGCTCGAGGCACGCGGGTTCTTCAAGGGCGGCGCGCGCGCGCGGGACTCGTTCCAACCGCGCCTGCAGGAGCTCGCCGACAAGATGGACCTGAGCGAGCGGGACCTGGTGTTGCTGCAGGACGTGCTGCGGGTTCTCTCGGGGGAGAACTGACGAAGAGGGCTCGGAGGGTACGGGCGAGCTCGAGCTTTGCGCTTCAGCGACTGGCGGGGGGTCATTGCCTCGGCTAAGTCCGCACCTTACTACCCGTCGTCCCCGGAGCCCTCATGCCCTCGATTCGCCGTCAGGCCGATGCCGCCGCAGCCGATCGCCTCATCACCCGCGCTGAAGCCCAGGGCCTCGTCGACCGCGTGAAGTCAGACGGCAAGGTGACGGCGTACGAGAAGGCGCAGCTCAAGACGATCCTCAACGTGCACAGGGATCTCTTCACGCCCGAGACCGAGGCGCTCATTCGCCCGCTGCTCGAGCGCACCCCGGCGCCCACCCCGGGCCAGGTCGTCGCGCTCGATCCCACGCCCTCGCAGCGCCCCGTCTACCTCGCCGCCAATGGCAGCTTCACCGTGCACAGCGACGGCAAGGCCGGCACCACCGCCGAGAAGGGCGACGCGCTGTTCCGCGCCGGTGAGCTCATCGACAACGCGAAAGACAGCCTCTTCGCCGGGCTGCCGAAGGACACCCGCCGATCGGCCTTCGACGCGCTCGCGCCCACGCTGTCTACCACCGCGCCCGCCGGCTTCGACGAGCGCCAGGCGCTGCAGGCCCGCGCCTCTTCGGGCACCGTGCTGCTCGCGCTGATGGAAGGCAGCCCCGAGGCCGAGCTCGCCGCCCCCATGCTCAAGGCGTACGAGAACCTGATCAAGGCCGAGCCTGATCAGCGCCTCAAGGAGAACCTGATCTTCCACCTGAGCAACTCGCCCCTCGCCAAGGCCGGCCCCGCGAAGGAGGTCGCCGCGCGCCTGATGGATCAGCTCGCCCCCTTGAAGCCGCCGTACGAGAAGTGGTTCGCCAACGGCAACACCACCGTGAAGATGGACTGGCAGGTCGGCGACGAGTTCCTCGCCGGCTTCCAGAGCAAGCTCAAGTCGGCCGGCTGGAAGGAGACCACCGCCGGCAGCGGCGTGTTCCAGAAGGCCTTCAACGAGGCCGGCGTGGGCGAGACGAAGTTCGAGATCCGCACGAAGATCGGCGGCGGCGGCCGGCTGCTGGAGAAGCTCGGCGACCCTGCGGTGAACATCGTCGGCTACGACGGCCACTCGAACTGGGGCAAGAACCAGGTCAGCTCGATCAAGAACACCCCCGCGCTCCCCGACGGCGGCGACGGCAAGCTGTACCTCTCGAACCTCTGCGTGGGGAAGTCGCAGATCGACGCCTTCAAGAAGAAGTTCCCCCACCTGCAGGTGGCCACCACCTACGGCAGCAGCGCGGTGGACACCGACATCGACGGGCTGGCGAAGCTGATGAGCAAGCGCGCCGGCTGGGACACCATCACCCCGTTCCTCGATCGCACCGACGGCCACTACGACCGCAACAACTTCCTCACCCCGGTGAGCACGCTGCAGCGCGAGAAGGTGCTCGACCGCGACTTCGACGGCCAGGCCGACTACCTCGACAAGCACCTCAACTTCTCCACCTTCAACGTGGCCGAGGACACCCGCCGCGAGTTCCGGCCCGTGAAGCAAGACCGCGACGCCACCATGCTCGACGGCACGAAGCTCAACATCTCCGCCCAGGTGCTGAACACGGTCAGCGAGTTCTCGGGGATCCTGCGAGAGGTGAACGAGCACTCGCGCGTGATCGCCGACGGCTGGTTCGAGCCGAAGGCCGGCGAGGCCGAGGTGGTGAAGTTCGAGAAGGTCCCGGTCCCGGGGAAGGACCCCGAGTACCGGATGAAGGTGAACGCGCGGTACTCGCACATGAGCGAAGAGGCGCTGCGCGCGACCTGCGCGTACGAGATCAACCGCTGGCTGCAGGCCTCGGGGGAGCAGAAGCTCGACCCGGTCGATCGCAAGATCGCCGGGGTGATCAGCTTCGCGCAGTCGCTCGACATCGACGACGGCTTCCGCGACCAGGAGGTCTTCAAGAACTTCCTGAGCCGCTACAACCTGCCCGACATCTCGCAGAGCGAGATCCAGACGCTGCTCGACGCGGAGCACCATGACTACGCGGGCAGCGAGGAGATGGTCGCCAGCATCAAGGCCAAGCTCTCTCCCGCGGTGCTGGCCGAGCTGAAGAAGCCCGAGGTGGGCGAGCCCGTTCGGTACCTGTGACCTTTCTCCCTCTCCCCCCCGGGGGAGAGGGTCGGGGTGAGGGGCGAACCGGCGTGTGCTAGGTGGGCCCCGCCATGACGACCACCCTCATCGACGACATCGAGACTTCCCGCGACGGCGCCACGCTGATCATCAAGTTCGCGCGCCCCGCGAAGAAGAACGCGCTGACGCTGGCGATGTACTCGCGCATGAACGCGGTGCTCACCGAGGCCGCCGCTGACAACAGCGTGCGCGCGGTGGTGTTTGGCAGCACCAGCGAGACCTTCACCGCCGGCAACGACCTGGGCGACTTCATGCAGCACCCGCCCGACGGCGCGGACTCGCCGGTGTTCCGCTTCATCAACCTCATCGCCACCTTCGAGAAGCCGCTGCTCGCCGCGGTCGACGGGAAGGGCATCGGCCTGGGCCTCACCATGCTGCTGCACTGCGACTTCGTGTACGCGTCGGAGCGCACCTCGCTGGTGGCGCCCTTCGTGAACCTGGGCCTGGTGCCGGAAGCGGCGTCCTCGCTGCTGCTCCCGCGGTTGTGCGGGCACGTGCGCGCCGCGGAGATCCTGCTGCTGGGTGAGCCCATCGACGCGAAGCACGCGCTCTCGCTGGGGCTCATCAACGCCATCCTTCCGCCCGACCAGGTGATGCCGAAGGCGCTGGAGACCGCGAAGAAGCTGGCGGAGAAGGCACCGACCGCCCTCAAGCTGAGCAAGGCGTTGATGCGGGACACCGCGGCGATGACCGCGCGCATGCAGCAGGAAGGCGCGCACTTCGTCCACCAGCTCGCCTCGCCCGAGGTGGCCGAGGCGATCGGCGCGTTCTTCGAGAAGCGCAAACCTGACTTCTCGAAGTTCTGAAACAACAGGGACTGCCCCTCTCCCTGACCCTCTCCCCCTCGGGGGGAGAGGGAAACAGTCAGCGACGGGCCAGGTCGACCAGCGACTCCACCGGCTCGAGCATCACCAGCCCCACCGCGGCGAGCTGGCCGAGCGTCGGCTCGGCGGTGAGCGACGCCGTCGGGCGCACCAGCAACCGCGGCCGCCCACCCCACGCCACCACCCACTCGAGCGAGAGATCCGCGCGCACCTCGTGCAATACCCGGCCCGGGCCCCACAACGACTGGTGCCGGGCCTCCAGGCGCAGCGCTGAGGGCCACTCCAGCTGCAGCCCCACGCGGGCGACGATGCGGGTGGTGACGCCCGCCATCGGCATCAGGCCGGTCGGGTCCTCCGCCACCTGCAGCGAGGGCCCCACGCCCGCGGTGAGCAGGTGCCGCGCGTGCGAGCCCTGCGCCGCAAGCAAGACCCAGCCCGCGCCGCCCGACAGGGTGCGCTGCGAGCGCCAGGAGCGGAAGTCGTTCGCCAGCTCGAAGCCGAAGCCCACGTGCTCCTTCCACTTCGGAGCCGGCGGCACCGGGGCGGCGATCGAATCGAAGGCGACCAGCGTGAAGTGGCTCTGCACGACGGCCAGCGGCCCTAGCGACGGCGCGAAGGTGACGCTGCCTTCCAGCATGCGCACCCCCACCGGCGCGCCGATGCCGCGCAGGCGTTGC
>VFKJ01000747.1 GCA_009885595.1 Myxococcales bacterium
CCGCTGCGAGCGCCCCCGGCCACCCCGCCCCCGCCCGAGCCCCCTTCGCCCGAACAGGTCGAGCTCGATGGTCTGGTGGCGCAGGGCCTGCTGCAGCTCAAGGACGAACAAGGGGGCCCTGCGAACTGGCGGCGCGCCGAGAAGCTCTTCATTCGCTGCCTGACCCTCTCGCCCGAGGACGAGCGCTGCAGGGAGGGCGTCCACCAGGCGCGTCTGCGCCTCGGCCCGAGGCTGCAGAGGCCGCCCGGGGTACCGCTGGTGCCCATGCAGGACCCGCCGCCTCCAGACCCGGAGGAGTGAGCCTCAGGCCTGGGCGAGCGCCTTCTTGATCTTCGGGAGGTCCCTGGCCGCGAAGTAGTTGCAGCCGCCCTTCACCAGCACGGGCTTGAGCTTGCTCCTGCGCACGCCCAGCAAGCCGACGGGTGCGGCCCTGCTGGTCCAGCCCGCCGAGCCGGCCGCGGTCCCTCTCCCGCGGAGAGAGAGACAGCTTCGTGCCTGCCTGTGGCACAATCCGCCGGCTTGTCACCCAGACTCGCGGGACCTCGGCCATGACGCCCCCTGAAGGCGACAGCCCGCTCGAGCCGGGCACCATCATCGCCAACAACTACCGCGTGACCGCGCGGCTGGGCGGCGGCGGCATGGGCACCGTCTACCTCGCGGACAACATCACGATCAGCCAGCAGGTGGTGGTGAAGGTGCTGCGCGCGGGAGAGCTGGGGGCGGGCCAGGAAGAGGCCGAGATCCTGGCGAGGCTCCAGCACCCCAACGTCGTCACCGTGTACGCCCACGACCCGGCGCACGACTCCATCGTGATGGAGTTCCTCGACGGGACGTCCCTGAGCGCGCTCCTGGAGAAAGGCATCGAGCCGGTCGAGGCCATCCGCGTGGCGCTCTCGATGGCGGAGGCGTTGGCCGCCGTCCACAGGCGCGGGCTGGTGCACCGTGACCTCAAGCCCGAGAACGTGATGCTCGCGCTCAACGTCGGCGCGAGCGGCGGGCGCCCGGTGGACTGGCTCAAGCTCATCGACTTCGGGCTGGCGCTCAAGGCGGGGAGGAGGCCGCCGGTGCTCCTGGGGACTCCCGAGTTCTGTGGCCCCGAGCAGTTCTTCCCTGAGGAGGTCGCGCACCCCGGCAACGACGTGTACGCGCTGGGCGTCATCATCTTCCAGATGATGACCGGCGTGCTGCCCTTCGACGGACCGCGGGGAGGGCTCCCCGCGCTCCACATCAACCAGCCGCCCCCGGGCCTGGTCGACACCCTCGTCGGCCGCCTTCCCGAGAACAGCCTCGACCCCGGCAAGCTCGCCCTGCTCGAGGATCTCGACGAGCTGGTCCAGCAGATGCTCGCCAAGCCAACGGAGGATCGCCCCAGCGCCGCCGAGGTCGCGCGCCAGCTCATTCGCCTGGAGAGCAGCTTTGCCGAAGGTGGGACTTTCGTCGGCACGGCCAGATCAGTCGCGCGGCCATCGTCGCGCTCCGCCACCGCCACCGAGAGGGTCGGGCTGCAGGTCGCCACCGCGACGCAGAGGCCTTCCTTGCGGCGAGAGGGGTACTCGGAGTTCGTCTTCGAACCCGGGCCAGAAGGCGAGCCCGAGCTCGAGCTGCTGGTCGCCCCCGCCCCCTCCCCCCCGGCGCGGCCCCTGCCACCGCTGGAGAACCTCGACTTTCTCAAGCCCACCCCCGAACCGCCGAAGTCGAGAAGAGGGCTGATCCTCGCGCTGGCGCTGCTGGTGCTCGCGCTGGCCGTGGCGGTGGTCATGGTCGTGGGGCGGCAGGTCAGTCCGGAGCAGCAGAGCCCCTCAGATGCGGCGGACGAGCTCGAACCCCTTCCCCAGCTCAAGCGAGGCAGGTGACAAGGTCGCTGATGGCCGCCGCGGGAAACGCTTCACCCGCCGCCTTCAGACCCACAGGAGTGAGCCTCAGCCCTGGGCGAGCGCCCTCACTCCTTCCCGGCGAGCCCGAGCACCGAAGCCAGCCGGCCTTCGGCGGCGGCGAGCTCGACCTTGCGCACCTCCAGCTGGGCGCGCGCCTGGGCCGCGGCGGACATCGCGAAGAAGCGCCGGCTGTCGATGTCGCTCACCTCGAGGCTGGTGGAGAAGCCGGCCTGGTACGCCGAGTCGATCTGCTTCTGCGCCCGGGTCGCCAGCGAGGCCTGCGCGTCGGCCTGGGTGAGCGCCACCTGCGCCGCCAGCAGGTTCGTCTTGGCGCCGATCCAGTTGGCCTTCGCCTTCGCCTTCGCGCCCTCGTACTTCGCGCGCGCCTCGAGGGTCCTGGCGTCGTTCTCGTGCAGCGTCACGTAGCGCTGGCCGCGATCGTAGAGCGTCCACTGCGCGGCGATGATGCCGTCGAACATGAAGTTGGTGCCCGCGAAGCCCTTGTTCGAGTTGTAGGTGCCCTTGGCCTGCGCCACGAGCGACGGCAGCCAGGAGATGCGATCGAACCGGTTGAAGGTCTCCTGGCTCTCCAGCCCCTTGAGGTTCGCCTTCACGAGGAAGGTCTCGTCCCAGGGAGCGTCGGACTCGGGGCTCGCGGTCACCTCGAAGTGCGTGGGCTCGCCCTCGACGGGTCGCACCGGCTCGCCCACCAGCGCTTCCAGCATCGCCAGCAGCGCCACCCGCTGCCCCTGCAGCGTGGCGAGCGTCGCGCGCGCCTGGGCTGTCTCTGATTGCGCGCGCAGCACCGCGATGTCGGTGGCGACGCCCATCTGCTGCTGAGCGGTGGCGTCCTTCTCGCGCTTGAGCGCCACCTTCTCGGCGTCCTTCGCGGCGTCCTCGATGGCGGCGAGCCCTTCGACGCCCAGGTACAGCCGCGCCACGCCGAGCAGCACCTGCTCGCGGGCCTCGAGCGCGCCGTACTTCGCGGCCTGGTTCGACTGCTCAGCCGCGGGGATGAGGAACATCTGCGGCGCGAAGAGGGTCTGCGTGACGATGAGGCTGCCGTAGAGCGAGTTGCGCGCCACGATGGTGGTGGGCGTGAGCTGATCGGCCGCGGCGTCGTGAAAGCCCTGCTTCACCCCGGCCAACACCTGCTCGTTGGGTTGAATGGGAAAGCCGTAGGCGGGACCGGCGCCCCGAATGGAAGCGTCGATCACGCCCTCGAACGCGGTCAGGAACGCGGAAGGGTCGAACTTCTGCTCCGCGGTGGTGTGCACGTAGGACACGCTCGCGGTGATCTCCGGCAGCACCGAGGAGAAGACCAGCCGCGCTTTCGCCGCCACCTGCTGCGCGTTGGCGCGGGCGGCGGTGAGATCGGTCGATTTCTGATCGGCGAGCCTGAGCACCTCCTGCAGCGACATCGGCTTGCGGGTGGCGAGGTAGGCCGACTCGAGATCGGGGGCCTGCGCGAAGGCGACGGTGGAGAGCAGGAGCGTACAGACGAGAAGAAGAACCTCTCCCTGCGAACAGCGGGGAGAGGTCGGCGCGCAGCGCCGGGTGAGGGGCACCGCACGCGAGGCGCCTCGTTCGTTCAGCCCCTCACCCCGACCCTCTCCCCGCTGACGCAGGGAGAGGGAGAACATGGTCGTCTTCATTTGGCCACCTCGGCTGCCTCGACTGGTTCAGCGAACTCGACGTCCGCCTTCTTGCCGATGCGCCGCCTCTTCGGGGTCAGCTTCTCGAAGGCCGCGAACACCAGCGGCACCACGAAGAGGGTGAGCAGGGTCGACGAGAGCACCCCGCCGATGACCGCGATGGCCATCGGCGCGCGGAACTCGAAGCCCATGCCTCGCCCGACCGCGGTGGGCACCATGCCGATGGCCATGGCGGCCGAGGTCATCAAGATGGGCCGCAGCCGCCGCGGCCCCGCGCGCAGCAAGGCGGTGTCGAGCTCGTCTCCTGCGCGGAGGTTCTGCAGCGTCTGGTCCACCAGGAGAATGGCGTTCTTGGTGACCAGGCCCATCAACAGCACCAGGCCAATCATCGCGCCCAAGGTGATGGTGAAGCCGGTGACCACCAACGCCAACAGCGCGCCGATCAGCGCGAGCGGCACCGACACCATGATGGTGAAGGGGTGCTTGAAGCTCTCGAACTGCGAGGCCAGCACCATGTAGACGAAGGCGAAGGCGAGCACGAACACCAGGCTGAACGACGAGTTCTGCTCGGCGAGCATCTTCATCATCCCGTCGTAGTGGAGGCTGTAGCCCTCGGGTGGAGGCTCGGCCTCGAGCCGGGCCTTGAGCGCGGTGGCCACCGTGCCCAGCGAGGTGTTGGCCGAGGGAGAGGCGATCACCATCACCCGCCGCTCGCGGTTGTAGTGCTCGATGACCGAGGGGCCTTCCTTGATCGAGAGCGCCGCCACGTCACCGATGGAGCGCGGCCCCGAGGGCGTGAAGACCTCCATCGACGCCAGGGTCTCCGGGCTGGCGCGATCCTTGTCCTGCAGGCGCACCACGATCTCCGTCTCCTGGCTGCCCTCGCGCAGCTTGCCGGCGACCTGGCCGTTCATCGCCAGGCGCAGCTGCATGCCCAAGGAGCCCGCGGTGAGGCCGGTGTCGTTGGCGCGCGCGCGGTCGATGTCGATGGCCAGCTCCGGCCTGGGCGGGTTGGTCACCACCCGGATGTCGGCCACCATGGGCAGCCCCTCTTCGGTCTGGAGGCTCCTCAGCACCTCGGCCACCCGGTTGGCTTCGAGGGTCAGCCCGTCGAACTCGGGCCCCATCACGAAGATCATGATGGGGAAGAGGTCGCCCACGCCCTCGAGCAGAGGCGGGTCGATGATCGCCACCTCGGTGGCGGGCAAGGTGTTGAGCTTCTCGCGGACGGCCTCCTTGAGCTTTGGGTAGGTCAGGGTGCGGTCCCCGCGCAGCTTCGTCAGCACCCGGAAGCGCACGGTGTTGGAGTCGCCCCCGATGCCGTTGGGGTTGGCCCCCACCAGCGCGTAGATGTCGGTCACGTCGGGCAGCTCGCGCAACATGCCTTCGGCCTGCTCGGCGCGCACCTGGCTCTCGTTGAGGCTGGAGCCCTCGGGGAGCTTGAGCTGCACGAAGAAGTTGCCCACGTCCTGCGCGGCGAGGAAGTCGTTGCCGAGGTTGCGCGAGGCGAACAGCGACGCGGCGATCGCCAGCGCGGTGATGCCCGCGGTCAGCCAGCGGTGCAGCAGCGTCCACTTGAGCGCCCGGGCGTAGGCGCGCTCCATCGCCTCGAAGAAGCGGCGCAGGGTGCGGGCGACCACGTTCTGCTGCTCGTGCGAGTGCGGGCCCAGCTGCTTGCTGATGCGCGAGCTGAGCATCGGGTCGAGGGTGAACGAGATGAACATCGAGATCAGCACGGCCGCCGAGATGGTGAAGCCGAACTGCTTGAAGAACTGGCCCACGATGCCGGGCATGAAGGCCACCGGCACGAACACCGCCACCAGGGAGAAGGTGGTCGCCAGCACCGCCAGGAACACGTCGCGGGTGCCCTTGCTGGCGGCGGACGCCGGCGACTCGCCCTGCTCGAGGCGGTGGGTGATCGCCTCGCGCACGACCACCGCGTCGTCGATGAGCAGGCCGATCGCCAGCGACAGCGCCAGCAGCGAGAGCTGGTTGAGCGTGTAGCCCAGCGCGTACATCACGAAGAAGGTGCCGATCACCGAGGTGGGCAGCGCCAGCGAGCTGATGAAGGTGCCGCGCAGGTCGAGCAGGAACATCAAGATGATCAGCACCGCCATCAGGCCGCCGAAGACGAGGGCGATCCACACCTCGTTGGTGTTCTCTTCGATCATCACCGACGAATCGATCAGCATGGTGGCGCCGAAGCCGTGACCCATCTCCGGGCTCAGCTGCGCCATGCGCTTCTTCACCGCCCTCGCCACGTCCACGGTGTTGCTGCCGGGCTGCTTGATCACCTCGACCAGCACGGCTTCCTTGCCGTTGAGGCGCGCGATGGTGCGCCGGTCTGCCACGCCGTCGGTGACGGTGGCGACCTCGTCGAGCCGCACCTGCGTGCCCTGCGCGGTGTTGCGCGCGATGGGGAGTAACGCGATGTCTTCGGCGGTCTTGAACTGGCCGAGGCTGCGCACGGTGAGCTCGGTGGGCCCTAAGTCGAAGCGGCCCACCGGCACGTCGACGTTCTCCAGGCCCACCCGCTCGGCGATCTGCGCCGGGGCCACGCCCGCGGACTTGGCGCGGTCGAGGTCGACGTCGATGCGGATCTCCCGTTGATCTCCGCCGACGGTGCGCACCTGGGCCACGCCCTCGATCTGCGCCAGCGCGGGCTCGAGCTTGTCCTTGAGCAGCTCGCGCAGCCGGCGGCTCTCCATGTCTGCGTTGACCGCGTAGGTGAGGATGGGCGCGGCGCCGATGTCGAGGCGGCTCACCCGGGGCGCGGTGACGTCGCGCGGCAGGTTGGAGACGGCGGCCACCTTGTCGCGCACCTCCTGCACGGCGCGGTCGATGGGGACGCTCATCTTGAACTGCACGAAGACCACGCCGACGCTCTCGCGCGAGAAGCTCTGAATGGCCTCCACGCCCTGGATGCCGGCCACCGCGTCTTCCAGCGGCTTGTTCACCTGCGACTCCACCTCCGCGGGGCCCGCGCCCCGGTACACGGTGATGATGGAGACGAAGGGCAGGCTCACGTCGGGGAAGAGATCGGTGCCCAGGCGGCTGAGGCCCAGGGCCCCCAGCACCACCAGCAACACCGAGAGCATGGTGGTGAAGACCGGCCGCTTGATCGAAAGATCTGAGAGCGTCATGGAGCAGAGCCGTCAGCAGCGGCACGCTGCGCGAGACAAACGGGAGCGAAGCGGACGTTTGGCCGAGGCGGAGCGACCCAGAAAGATGGAGTCATCGCTGGGTGACCCTGGTGCCCTCGACCAGCGCCGAGGTCGGGTAGTCCACCACCTGCGTCACCGGGCTCTGCGTCAGCACCGTCACGGTGGTGTTGCCGCGCTCCATCACCTTCACCGGCACCTTCTTGAGCGTGCCCGTCTCGTCGACCGCGAACACGTGCTCACCGCCGGTGGAGGCGAGGGCCGTGGAAGGAATCACCACCGCCGCCTTCGGCTCCCCCAGCGAGATGGTCACCCGCGCCAGGGTGTTGGCCACGAAGCGCCCGTCGGTGTTGGGCACGGTGATCTCCAGCGGCACCCGGCGCGTCTGCGGATCAGCCGACGGCAGCACCACCTTCACCACCGCGTCGTCGCTGGCGGCGCCCGAGCCGGTGGCCTCCACCCGCACCTTGAGGCCGGCCTTGATCGACTCGCGAATCTTCTCGGGCACGGTCACCTTGAGCACCAGGGGATCGAGCTGCATCAGCACGTAGACCGGCATGCCCGGGCCCACCATGCCGCCGGTGTTGTCCGGCGCGTCCACCACGGTGGCCGCGAAGGGCGCGCTCAAGAAGTGGCGCCGCTGCCCCGCGCGCGCCTGCGCCACCCCGGCCTGCGCCTGCGCCACCTGGGCCTTCGCCGCCTTCGCCTGGGTGTCGGTCTGCTTGAACTGCAGATCAGACACGCTGCCCTCGGCCCTGAGCTTCTCGTTGCGGCCCGCCACGTCGAGCGCGAGCGCGGCGCCGGCTTCGGCCGCCAGCAGCCCCGCCTCGGCCTGCGCCACCTGCGCGTTGATGATCTCGGGGTCCAGGTTGCCCAGCGACTGGCCGACCTTCACCACGTCGCCCTTCGAGACCCGGCTCACCTGCAACCGGCCGCCGACCTCGAAGGCGAGCGGGAGCAGGCGCGAGGGCCCCAGCTGCCCGGTGACGGCCTCGCGGGCGCTGGCGGTGACG
>VFKJ01001189.1 GCA_009885595.1 Myxococcales bacterium
AGGCCACCGGGCAGTGCCTGATCGACGTGGGCTTCTGGGGCGGCGTGGTGCCGGGCAACGCGAACGAGCTCGAGGGCCTGGTGCGTGAAGGCGCGCGCGGCTGCAAGGCGTTCATGTGTTTCTCCGGCGTGGACGAGTTCCCCGGGGTGCTGGAGGCCGATCTCCTTCCCGCGATGGCCGAGCTCAAGCGCCTCTCGCGCCCGCTGCTGGTGCACGCGGAGGTGGAGCGGCCGGTCGACGTGAAGGCCCTCGATCCACGCGCGTACCTGACCTACCTCGCCTCGCGCCCACCGACGTTCGAGGAAGACGCGATCACGCTCATCTCCCGGCTGTGCCGCGAGACGGGGGCGCGCACGCACGTGGTGCATCACTCGGCGGCCACCGCGTTGCCGCTCATTCGCGCCGCCCGCGCGGAGGGCCTTCCGTTCACCGCCGAGACCTGCCCGCACTACCTCCACTTCGCCGCCGAGGAGATCCCCGACGGCGCCACCGCGTGGAAATGTGCCCCGCCGATTCGCGAGAAGAGCAACCGCGAGCAGCTGTGGAGCGCGCTGGGGGAAGGGCTGCTCGAGCTGGTCGCCTCCGATCATTCCCCCTGCACGCCGGCCCTGAAGAAACAGGAACTGGGCGACTTCATGCAGGCCTGGGGCGGCATCAGCGGGCTGCAGCTCGGGCTCTCCGTCACCTTGTCGGGCGCGAAGGCCCGCGGATATTCGCTGGAGCAGCTCGTCAAGTGGATGTGCGAAGCGCCGGCGCGGTTGGCGGGCTTCGAGCAGCAGAAGGGCAAGCTGGCGGCCGGCTTCGACGCGGACCTCGTGGTGTTCGAGCCCGAGGCGAAGTTCCAGGTCGACGCCGCGCGCCTGCAGCACAAGAACAAGCTGACGCCGTATGCCGATGCGGGGCTGACGGGCGTGGTGATCTCGACGTACCTGCGCGGACGACGCGTCTTCCACCAGGGCGAACACGCCCGTGAACTGAAGGGACACTTCCTGTGAGCCAGCCTCCTGATTTCGTCGACTTTCCGGACCTCGCCGCCGAGCGCGTGGGTGGCGCGGCGCTGAGCACGAACGACGACTTCTTCGCCGAGAAGGAGAACCTGCTCAAGGCGCACGAAGCGGTGTGGACGGACCATGAGTACACGCACAAGGGCAAGTGGATGGACGGCTGGGAATCGCGCCGCCGCCGTGAGCCCGGGTATGACTGGTGCGTGGTGCGCCTGGGCCTGCCCGGCGTCATCCAGGGCTTCGTGGTGGACACCAAGTGGTTCCGCGGCAACTTCCCCGAGTCGTGTTCGATCGAGGCGGCGTCACTTCGAGGGCCGCTGGACCTCAGAGAGTCCGAGCGCGCGGAGTGGGTGGAGCTGATCCCCAAGGCGAAGCTGCAGGGCGACTCGAAGAACTACTTCGCGGTGGCCGACTCGCGCCGGTACACGCACGTGCGCCTCAACATCTTCCCCGACGGCGGCGTGGCGCGGCTGCGCGTGCACGGCGAGGTGGTGCCTGACTGGACGAAGCTGCGGTCGTTCGGCGGGCTCGTCGATCTCGCGGCGCTGGAGAACGGCGCGTACGTGCTGGCGTGCAGCGACATGTTCTTCGGCTCGCGGCACAACCTCACCAAGCCCGACCGCGCCGTGAACATGGGCGACGGCTGGGAGACCAAGCGCCGGCGTGGCCCGGGCCACGACTGGTCGCTGGTGCGCCTGGCGGCTTCGGGCACGGTGCAGCGCATCGAGGTCGACACCACGCACTTCAAGGGCAACGCGCCGGGGCGCTGTCTGATCGAGGCGTGCGTGGGGCCGCGGGACGCGAAGCCTGATGCGTTGACGGGCTGGCGCACGGTGGTGGAGAGCCCGCTGCAGCCACACACCCGCCACCTGTTCGATGAGCAACTGCGGCGGGTGGGGCCGGTGACGCACGTGCGGTTGTCGGTGTTCCCCGATGGCGGCGTGGCGCGGCTGCGGGTGTGGGGCGAGCTGAGCGAGACGGCGCACGGCGGGCTGATGAAGCTCAACAGCTTCTCCACCGATCACGCGGGCTCGGAGTTCCTCAAGGCGTGCGGCTCGAAGAAGTGGGCGACCGCGCTGGCGTGGGCGCGGCCGTTCGAGAACGTGCCGGCGTTGATGCGGATCGCCGAGCGTGAGTGGTGGAAGTGTGGCGAGGCCGATTTCCTCGAGGCGTTCGGCGCGCATCCACGCATCGGCGACAAGGGCGGGAAGTGGTCGACGCAGGAACAGGCCGGTGCGTCGGCGGCGACGGTCGCGACGCTGGAGAAGCTCAAGGCGCAGAACGACGCGTACGTGGCGAAGCACGGGTTCATCTTCATCGTGTGCGCGACGGGGAAGACGGCGGAAGAGATGCTGGCCTTGCTCGAGGCCCGTCTCCCCAACGATCGCGCCACCGAGTTGCGCACGGCCGCCGAGGAGCAGGCGAAGATCACCCAACTCCGCCTGCACAAGTGGCTCGAGGAGCACTCGTCCTAAAATCTCCCTCTCCCCCGCGGGGGAGAGGGTCGGGGAGAGGGCTTACCCGGAAAGCAAACACATGATCACCACACACATCCTCGACACCACCCTGGGCAAGCCCGCAAGAGACGTCCCCATTCAGCTCGAGAGACAATCGGGCACCGGATGGAGGCTCGTCGGCGCAGGCCAGACCGACGACGACGGGCGCCTCAAGACCCTCACCCCGCCCGGCCCGGTCGAGCCCGGCCTCTGGCGAATCCGCTTCGACACGAAGCACTACTTCGCGTCGATCAACACGAAGAGCTTCTACCCGTACGTGGAAGTGGTGTTCGAGATCGTCGACGGCGCGGCGCACTACCACGTGCCGCTCCTGCTCAACCCCTGGGGCTACTCGACTTATCGCGGGAGCTGACGAAGTCCGCTTTGAGGTGCGCGGTCGTGTGAGTTGCCGCGTCCGCACGCACGTTCCGGGGCGAGCCCCTCTGTTCGCAGCTCCAGTCGCGATGCTCAGCGTGGCTTCGGGCAGGCAACTGCCCGACGGCCTGCGTCATCCGTTCGCGCGCCGATTCCGGGCGATCACCGAGAACGAGCGGCTCTGCAGCTCGGCAGGCGTGAGGCCGGTCGCCGCGACTTCTTCTTCCGTGAGCGCGCCGCACGAGAGCCCGCGCAGGAAGAAGTTGAGCAGCCCCTGCCCGGTGGCCGCGTCGTCGAAGACGTCTCCAGACACGGTGGCCTGGCCCAGCTTCTTGACGAAGTTCGACAGGCGCTCGGTGGCAGCCTCGAGGCTCTCCAGGAAGAACGCGAACACCGTGCCGTACCGCGCCACCAACTGCGCGGGGTGCAGATCCCACCCCTGGTAGAAACCGCCCGCCAGCGAGTGCCGAATGTCGTCGGCCGAGGCGAGCCAGGCATCGTGCACCACGCGCCGGTTCTCCTCGCGCTGCGCCTCGGTGAGCGAGGCCCACTTGTTGGGGCCAATCGGCAACTGCGTGGTGGCGCCATCGCTGAGGAACACGCCGGTGCCCGCGAACGCCAACTTCATCTGCGCCTTGGCGAGGTCACACGCCGGATGCGTCATGCCCTGGAGCGCCGCGGTGATGTCGAGCGAGGCGGTGTAGTCGTAGGTGCCGAAGTGCGCGGCCTGCAGTCGCCCCTCCGCCGCCGCGTGGAGCTGCGGGAGCAACGCGCGCCCCTCTGAATCGATCAGCCCCTGCGCCGCCTCCACCATGAACTCGCAGCGCAGCGACTTCTCGGCAAAGCCCAGCTTGCGCTCGAGCTCGCCCAGCATGGCGACGAACAGCTTCACCTGCGCCACCGAGACGACCTTCGGCAAGGTGACCAGCAGCGGCCGCTTCACCTCGGTGAGGAAGAGATCGAGGGTGCGAATCGCGCGAGCGCCCAGCTCCGCGGACATCGGCTTGATGCGAATGCCGATGAAGGGAGGCAGCAGGTTCTCCTGGAACCCCCGCGCGACCTGGCGAGCGGCCTCGACCGCGTGCCCGTCTTCTTCTTCGTCGGTGCGATGGCCGTAGCCATCTTCGAAGTCGATGCGCAGATCTTCCACCGGCTCGCGCTCGAGCTTCGCGACCAGGCGTGGGTAGACGCGCGCAGCCAGCTCCTCACCGAGGTCGAGCGCGTCGGAGAGCGAGGGGCCGTCAGGGGCGTAGTCGGCCAGCGCCTTCAGGGCGAGCGCGCCGAGCTTCTGCGCCGTCTCCGCCTTGAACAGGTGGGCGCCGCCGTAGAGGACGGACACCGGCTGGCGCGCACTCGATTCCCCCGGGAACCGGGCGGCGAAAGCGTCCTGCGCGGACGTCAAACCCTCTTGCAGCGTTCTCATCGTCTGAGAGTCGAGAGAGGCCTGTCCCGAGCCGTGTCGAGGGGTCATCTTTCTCCTTCTATCTGTTGCACCGCTTGCTCGCTCGAAGTGTCATCCACGCACCCCGCAGTCAGGAGTTCCCACATGCCCAAGGTCACCCGCAACACGCCCGCCGCCGTCACGCAGCAGCCCGCCGCCCCCAAGAAGACGATCCCCGCGAAGCCGCAGCCGGCGACCTCGAGCAGCGGTTGGGTGAAGCCCGCGACGGCCGGCCAGGTCGGTGGCGCTTCCGTCGACAGCAAGACCGCGCGCACCGCGTTCTGGCACTCGCCGTACACCAACGCAGACGCGAAGACGGCGCAGAAGGCCTTCGGCCTCAAGAACCTCGACGCCGCCAAGGAGTTCATCGGCCGCGCGGTCATCACCCGCAACGAGGGCCCCCTGCAGCAGCAGGGCATCAGCCGCGCGCGCTACGACAACCACGACTGCACCGTGGCGTTCCAGCGCAGCCCGTACTCCGACGCCGACGCGAAGCAGGCGCTCAAGAAGATGCCCTTCCTCAAGAACCTCGCCGAGGCCAAGGAGTACATCGGCCTCAAGATCGTCAACCACACCGAAGAGATCCTCGGTGAGGTCGGCGTCACCCGCTCGAAGTTCGACAGCCACGACATGATGGCCGCCTTCAAGCGCTCGGGGTACTCGGCCTCGGACGTCGATCAGGCGAAGAAGAAGTTCGACTTCCTCAAGGGCGCCAGCACCCAGGAAGTGAAGGAGTACATGGGGCTCAAGGTGCTCAACGACTACACCTCGATGATGACCGAGAAGGGCATCACCGCCGCTCGCGATCGCCACGAGCTTCCGTGAATCGCACGGAGCGGAGCCGGTGTGGCGGAACGCCACACCAGCGCAGCTGAAGCGACAGCGAAAGATGCGCCAAGGCGACGCGACCAAAAGAATCGGGCTCGAAGTCGAGCTGCTGGCGCCTCCTGGAAAGACCCGGTTCGACCTGGCGCGCGCTCTCGCGAAACAAGCGGGAGGCGCGCTTCGTCTTGCCTTCAAGTACCACGGGCAGGGCACGCTGCCCGATGGCCGGCCTGATTGTCAGCTCAGTCCCGCGGCGAAGGTGCTGGTGCGGGGGAAGTGGTTCGCGTCGGTGGTGGATGATCCGACCATCCTCGATGACCTCGCGCCCGAGGCCGAGGCGATGCGGATCGCGCGGACCGATGACGTGCGGCTCGCCGCGTGGATCGAGCGGAACTGCGCGGGCAACTTCGCGGCGCTGAAGAAGACCTTCGCGGCGACAGAGGAAGAGGACGGCTTCGTCGATCCCTGGGGGCTGCCGCTGGTGCGCTGGCACCACGTATCCGCCGAGCGCGCGCGGGTGTGTGAGCTGGTGCTGCGCCCGCTGAGCAGAAGGGAGCTCGCGCCCACGGTGCGCAAGGTGATGAAG
>VFKJ01000419.1 GCA_009885595.1 Myxococcales bacterium
AGGCGGCGAGCAGGTCAGCCTCGGGGGACGCGGTCTTCTTCTTCGGATCTGCCTTGGCCGGAGGCGCTGCGGTCACCTCGGTGATGTAGCCCTCGACCACCTCGTAGGCGGACTCCCCGACGATGCACGAATCCTGGAAGTGCTCGGCATTGATCGCGGCCAACTGGGGCGGGGTCTTGACCCGGCCCAGCAGCCCATGGGTGTCTTCCCCCGAGACCAACTTCGCGAAGTGGACCGCCGGAGCGACGGGATGCGTCGCCTTGCCCTCGGTGACGAGCAGTTTCCCGTCCTGGAGATCGGCCTTTTCGGCCACCATCCAGTCCTCGAGCGTCTTGTGCGGCAGAAAGAGCTTCACGTGGGTCCCTCTTTTTCACTGCCCTGCATGCGGCGAGATTGGGTATTAAATCCCGACGATGGCCAAAGATACAGTCACAGTCCTCGACGCGACGTTCAAGAGCGAAGTCCTCGACTCGCAGACCCCGGTGCTGGTGGACTTCTGGGCCACCTGGTGCGCGCCCTGCCGGGCCATCGCGCCCGCGCTGGAAGAGCTGGCGACCCAGTACAAAGGGCAGCTCAAGATCGCCAAGGTCGACGTGGACGAGAACCAGCAGATCGCCCAGCAGTTCGGCATCCGCTCGATCCCCACGCTGCTGATGTTCAAGGGCGGCAAGGTGGTGGAGCAGCTGGTCGGGGCGGCGCCCAAGGCGAAGCTCGAGGACAGCATCAAGAAGGTTCTCTGAACCGCTGACGTCCAAGGTTCCCCGTGCTCGGTCACCTGCTCAAGCCCGAGTACGAAGAGCTCATCTCCAAGAAGGACTGGGAGTCGCTGCGCCTCGCCTTCGAGGAGGTGGACCCCGCTGACATCGCGGAGATCCTCGAGGATCTCCCGGCCGAGGACTCGGGGGTCATCTTCCGCATTCTCCCGCGCAACGTGGCGGCCGTGGCGTTCGAGTACCTGCCGATCGATCAGCAGACCGAGATCGTGCAGACGCTCGGCAGCGAGCAGCTCAAGAACGTGCTCAACGAGATGGCGCCCGACGATCGCACGCGCCTCTTCGAGGAGCTGCCGGCGGAGGTCACCAAGCGCGCCCTCGAGCAGCTCTCGGCCGACGAGCTGCGGGTCGCGCGCACGCTGCTGGGGTACCCGGAAAACACCGCCGGCCGCTACATGACGCCGGAGTACATGTCGCTCAAGCCGCAGATGACCGCGCGCGAGGGCATCGAGGCCATCCGCAAGCACGGCCGGGGGCGCGAGACGCTCAACGTGCTGTACATCATCGACGAGCGCGGAGAGCTGCGGGCCGATCTGCGGTTGTCCGAGCTGGTGATGGCGGACCCCGACGCGAAGGTGGGCGAGCTGCCGACCCGCCAGCTGGTGGCGATCCCCGCCACCGCGCCCAAGGACGAGATCATCAGCACCTTCGAGAAGTACGACCGGGTGGCGTTACCGGTGATCGACTCGAAGGGCGCGATGGTGGGCATCATCACCGCCGACGACGTGCTCGACGTGGCGGCTGAGCAGGCGACCGAAGACATCCAGAAGCTCGGCGGTATGGAGGCCCTCGAGGCGCCGTACATGGAGATCTCGACGTTCGAGATGCTGCGCAAGCGCGGCGGGTGGCTGGCGATCCTGCTGCTCGGGGGCATGCTGACCGCCACCGCGATGGGCGCCTTCCAGGCCGACCTGTTGCGCGCCGACGTGCTGGCGCTGTTCCTGCCGTTGATCATCGCCTCGGGCGGCAACTCGGGCAGCCAGGCGACCTCGCTCATCATCCGCGCGCTGGCGCTGCGCGAGATCACCCTCTCGGACTGGTGGAAGGTGGCCCTGCGCGAGCTGAGGAGCGGCGTGCTGCTGGGGCTGGGGCTGGCGACCATCGGCTTCCTGCGGGTGGTGGCGTGGGAATGGCTGCACCAGCACGGCTACATCAACCACGGCTATGGCGATCACTACCTGCTGGTGGCGCTCACGGTGTCGGTGAGCCTCGTCGGGGTGGTGCTGGTGGGCGCGATGATCGGCTCGATGTTGCCCTTCGCGCTGCGCCGGCTGGGGCTCGACCCCGCGGCGGCCTCGGCGCCCTTCGTCGCGACGATCGTCGACGTCACCGGCATCGTCATCTACTTCACGGTGGCCGCGTTCATCCTGCGCACCACCCTGCTCGCGCACTGACGCGCCTGGGGCCGGCTCACCGCTGCGGCAGGAGCTCTTCGACGAGCCGGCTGAAGGCGTCGATGGTGAACGGCTTGGCGATGAAGTGGAGGTCCGGGTCGAGCACGCCTCGGTGCACGATGGAGTTCTCGGTGTAGCCCGACATGAAGAGCACCTTCAGGTCGGGGCGGGTCTGCTTCAACGCGTCGACGAGCTGCCGACCGCTCATGCCGGGCAGGACGACATCGGTGATGACCAGGGCGAGGTCCTGGTGGGCGGCCAGGGTCAGGGCTTCTTCGGGAGTGGCCGCGGAGAGAATTCGGTGGCCGCCCTTCTCCAGGAACCTGGCGATCAGCTCACGTACGCCCGCGGCGTCTTCGACCACGAGGATCGTCGAAGGTGCCACCGAGCGCCGGGGACCAGGCGTCGGCGCCGAGGGGGCCGCCTCCGGCCGCTCGTTGCGCGGCAGGTAGATCCTGAACGTCGTCCCCTGGCCCGGCTCGCTGTACACGCTCACGTGACCGCCGCTTTGCTTGACGATGCCGTACACCGTCGACAACCCCAGGCCGGTGCCGTGGCTTCCTTTGGTGCTGAAGAAGGGCTCGAAGATCCGCTGGCGCACCTCCGGCGTCATTCCCACGCCGTCATCGGTGACCGCCAGCAGCACGTAGTCGCCGGCGATCACCTCTGCGTTCTGCCGGGCGTACTCCTCGTCGAGCACGACGTTGCCGGTCTCGATGGTCAGCTTGCCCCCCTCAGGCATCGCGTCGCGCGCGTTGACCGCGAGGTTGAGGAGCACCTGTTCCATCTGCGCCCGATCGACCTTCATCGGCCACACCCCCTTCGCCAGGTGCGTCGCGAGGTCGACGTCTTCGCCGATCACGCGCCGCAACATCCGCTCCACGCCGCTGACCAGCTCGTTGAGGTCGAGGGACACCGGCTTGAGCAGCTGCTTGCGGCTGAAGATGAGCAGCTGGCGGGTGAGCTCCGCCGCGCTCCTTCCCGCCTCGAGGATCGTCTCCACGTCCTCCCGCTGGGGCGCGGCCAGCGCGGACTTCGTGGACAAGAGGAGCTCCGCGTTGGCGTTGATGACGGTGAGGAGGTTGTTGAAGTCGTGCGCGACGCCGCCAGCCAGCTGGCCGATGGCTTCCATCTTCTGCGACTGGCGCAGCTGGCTCTCGAGTCGACGTTGAGGGGTAGTGTCACGGGCGATGACCGAGACCGTGCGGCTCTCCCCTTCTCCGTGCACCTGGATGATGACCGACAGCTCGAGGAGCTCTCCGGTCGCGGTGGTGAGCTTGCTTTCGCCGCGCCACAGCCCGTGTTCCGCGGCGTACGAGATGCCCGCCTCGATGTTCGCCAGCTCGTCGGGTGGCAGCGTCTCGCCCAGCTTGTGCCCAGCGAGGCTCTCGTTCGGGCCGAGGCCCCGCAGCCGTCGCGCCGCCTGGTTGATGTACAGGAGTTGTCGATCGAGCCGCGCCACCGAGACGACGTCTGGCGTGGCGTCGAGCACGTTGGCCAGGCGTCGCAGCTCGGTCTCGACCTTCACCCGCTGCGTGATGTCGACGAAGACCGCGAGGAGGTTCGCCGGCTTGCCGCGGGCGTCCGCCACCACCGAGAGCGACGCGAGGGTGGGGAAGGTGCTGCCGTCGCCTCGTCGTCCCTCGAAGTCCCCGCTCCACTGCCCACGCGCGATCGCGGTGGTGAGGCCCTGGTGGCACGCCTCGGGGCGGGCGCAGAGCACCCCGAGGTGTTGGCCGATCGCCCCCGCTTCAGTCAGGCCCCACATCTCGAGCAGCGCCGAGTTGACGTAGGTGAGGCGGCCCTCGAGATCGGCCACCGCCAACCCATTGGCCGACGAGGCCACCGCCTGCGCCCAGGTTCGCATCGCGGTCTCTTCGCTGCGCCTTCGGGTGACGTCGATCTCCGCGCCCGCCGTGCGCACCGGGTGACGCGCGGGTCCAGTTCCTTCGAAGGTCGTCACCGAGCGGGTCGACAACCACCGCACCTCGCCGTCGGGGCGCACGATGCGGTACTCGATGTCGAAGATGCCGTTGCCTGCCGGGTCGTGCGCGCGCTGCACCGCCTCCCCCACGCGTTCGCGGTCGTCAGGGTGAACCTGCGCCATGATGTGGGCGAGCGTCACCACGGCCTCAGGGTGCAGCCCGAAGATGACCCGGTGCTCCGGCGAGACGTAGAGCACGTCGGTGAGGTGGTCGTGATCGAAGACGCTCATGTTCTCCGCGAGCCGCACCGCCTGCCGCGCGCGTTCGTCGTCCACCGGGGTCAGCACGGCGAGCAGCATCTCCTCGCCTTCGAGCGTGGCCCGCGAGGTGCGCACCGAGAGCCCGAGCACCCCGCCGTCGAACCGGCGCACCGTTCGCACATGCGGGGAGGGATCGCCCAGCTTCAGCTCCAGCCCCTCGAGCTGCTCGGGGGCGCCCAGCAGCTCGCGCGCGCGGCGGTTCATCAGCCGCACGCGATTGTGTCCATCGACCGCCGCAGCCCCGTCCGGAACCAGCTCCAGAAAGCTCGCGAAGTCGGTGCTCTTCATGGAGCGAGGATGGCATGCGGACCGAGCGGCTGTGCCCCCCCATCTTCGTGGTCACTGACCGGGGAAATGGTCCTCCCCAAACGGACACCTGTCAGTCGTGCTCTGACCCGAGCGGGCTGGCGACCTGGTGGCCATCATCGCGCCTGGCCCGGGCGGTCACCATCAGGTCAGGACCCAAGCGCACGGCGTCGATCGCGTCGAACTGAAGCGCCTTCGCCGGATCCTGAATGCCCAGCGCGCCGCTCCAGGTGATGCCTGAGTCACCGAAGAGCTTCGGGGCGACGAAGAGCACGAGCTCGTCGACCAGGCTCTCTTCGAGGAACGACTGGTGCGCCATCGCTCCGCCCTCCACCAGCACGTGCAGCGCGCCCTCTTTCACCAGGCGCCTGAGCACGGGCTCGAGCTTGATGCGGCCCTTCGCGCCGGGCACCGTCCACACCTCGACGCCGCGCCTGGTGAACGGCAGCACCCTGCGCGAGCCCGCCGGCTCGAGGGTGACGACGATCGTTCGCGCCTGCTTCGTGTCGTAGAGCTTCGAGCGCGGGTTGGTTCGCAACACCGGGTCGAGCACCAACCGTATCGGGTTACGCGTGCCCTTCCGCGCCAGCCGCGTCGTGAGCTGAGGATCGTCGGCGATGACGGTCGACGCGCCGACCACCACCACGTCCACCACGTCGCGGAGCTGGTGCGCCACCGTGCGGGACGCTTCCGAGCTGATCCACTTCGAGGCGCCGGTCGAGGTCGCCAGCTTCCCGTCGAGCGTGATGGCGGCCTTCGCGGTCACCCACGGCAGCCCCGTGCGCATCGCCTTCAGGAACGGCTGATTGAGCGAGTCCGCCGCGCGGCGCAGCACGTGAGGCACCACCTGTACCCCCGCCGCACGCAGCCGGCGCACGCCCTTCCCGTTCACGATCGGGTTCGGATCGCTCGAGCCGTAGACGACCTTCTTCACCCCGGCCGCGATGATCGCCTCGCTGCACGGAGGGGTTCGCCCGTGGTGATTGCAGGGCTCGAGTGTGGAGTAGAGCGTCGCGCCCTTCGCCTTCGCGCCGGCGTTGAGCAGCGCCACCGCCTCCGCGTGCGGACCACCGAGCTTGGCGTGATACCCGGTGGCGA